>CAITAM010000001.1 GCA_903890265.1 uncultured Pseudomonadota bacterium
CTGAAGCCGTTCTACGAGCCCGGTCGGGTCGAGTTCGCCGCGATCTTCAGTGCAACCTCGATCTCGATCATGTCGTTCCTCGGCTTCGACGCGGTCTCGACGCTGGCCGAGGAAGTGCGCGACGGCAGCCGCCGGGTCATGGGTCGGGCGATCATCGCGGTGCTGGTGATCTCGGCCAGCTTCTTCGTCCTGGTCGCTTGGGTCTGTGGCAACGTGCTGCCTGGTGTGACGATCACGGATCCCGCCACCGCGTCGTATGCCATGACCGAGTACGCCGCCGGCAAATGGGCGTCCGTGTCGCTCGCCTGGTGCTACGCGATCATCGTCGGCGTGTCGAACGCGCTGCCCATGCAGGTGGGCGTCGCGCGGGTGCTCTTTGCGATGGGCCGCGACCGGCAGCTGCCGCACGCGCTCGCGCGCGTCCATCCGGTGCACGGCACGCCCTACGTCAGCATGCTGGTCACGACGGCGCTGTCGCTTGCCGTGGCCCTCCTGATGAAGGACCGCATGGACGACCTCGCCTCCATCGTCAACTTCGGCGCGCTGGCGGGCTTTCTGCTGCTGCACCTGTCGGTGCTGAACCTGTACGCGCGGCGCGGCCGCTCGACCGCCTGGTTCGCGCACTGGGTCACCCCGGTGCTCGGCATCGTCGTGGTGCTCGCCGTGTTTTCCGGCATGAGCGGTCCCGCCTGGACGGTGGGACTCGTCTGGCTTGCCGTGGGCCTCGTCTACGGCGCGCTGCTCGCGCGCCTGCGGCGCACCACGCTCAACGTCCCGCTCTGAGGGCGCGCCGGCTGCGCGCCATGCCCTCAGCCCGCCGGTACGCGCGGCACGAGGGCGGCGGCCTGGTCGATGACCGCGGCCTGGTGCGGCAGCAGGTCGTGGCCGGCCATCAGGCGGAATTCCTCGAGGTAGGGATCGACGACCGGTGAGCGGTGTCCGGAGAGTTCCTCGATGACGGCGAGCCCGCAGAAGGGCACGTAGGCATTCGAGTAGCCGCCCTCGTGGGTGGCCACGATGCGGCCGTGACAGACCTCGTCGGCAACCGCCATCACGCGCCGGGTCAGTTCGCGGTAGGTGTCGCTGGTGCAGAGCATCCGGCCGATCGGGTCGATGATCGAGGCGTCGAGGCCGCAGGCGATGACGATGAGCTCGGGCCGGAAGCGGCGCAGGGCGGGCAGCACGACCCGGTCGAAGGTATCGAGGTACGCGCCGTGCCCGGAGCCCGCCGGCAGCGGGATGTTGATGTTCGCGCCGAGCCCGGCGCCGGTGCCGTTGACCGCGAGTGAACCGGCGTCGACCGGGTAGTTCTGGTCCTGGTGGACGGAAATGGTCAGAACCGACGGATCGTCGATGAAGGCGGACTCGGTGCCATTGCCGTGGTGCACGTCCCAGTCCACGACCGCCACCCGCGCGAGCCCGTGCCGCAGCCGGGCCTGCTTCACGACGAGCACGGCGTTGCCGAACAGGCAGTAGCCGCGACCGGTATCGGCCTCGGCATGGTGCCCCGGCGGGCGGACGAGCGCGTAGGCGTTGCGCACCTGTCCGCCGAGCACGGCCTCGCTCGCGGCGAGACAGCCGCCGGCCGACAGCAGGGCGATCTCGTAGCTGCCGTGGCCGACGGTCGCGCTGTCACCCGCTTCGCCGCCAACGCCCGCGGAGAGGGTCTTGACCCGCTCGATGTAGCCGGGCGTGTGGAAGGACAGCAGTTCGTCCATCGTCGCCGGGCGCGGTGCGATGCGCGTCAGGTGCTCGAGCTGTCCCGCGACTTCGAGCAGCGCGAGCAGGCGCCGCTTGGTGTCCGGGTCTTCCGGGTGCCGGTCCGGCTGGACGTAGATGCTCGAGGTCGAGAAGCCGGCACCGCGCCCCGGGTCATGCCAGAAGTAACGTTCGTGGGCGACAAGGCCGGTCGGCAGCATGGCGGTCTCCGTGGCAGCAGTCAGTAGCCTGCCGTCAGGCCGAAATCGATCGGCAGGGCGGCACCGGTGATCGGCTGCGCGGCGGGCGAGGCGAGATAGTAGACGAGTTCGGCGATTTCGTCGGCGCGCGCGAAGCGGGCCCGGGCCCGCTGCGGGTAACGCGCGAGGAGGGCGGCCTTGTACGCCTCCGGATCGCCGTTGCCGTAGGTGCCGGCCTGGAAATCAATCATCGGCGTCGCCACGTCGCACGGGCAGACCGCGTTGACGCGCACGCCCTGCGGCGCAAGCTCGAGCGCGAGCGCCTTGGTCAGGAGCACGAGGCCTCCTTTGCTCGCCGAATAGATCGCGGCCCCCGCGTTGCCGACGAGGCCGGCGTCCGAGGCAATGTTGATGATCGAGCCGCCGCTGCGGACGAGTGCCGGTATGGCGTGGCGGCAGACGAAGAACGGGCCCTTGAGATTGACGCCGAGCGTGACGTCCCACTCCGACTCGACGGCCTCGGCCGATGGGCCCTCGACCCAGACGCCCGCGCTGTTGACGACGACGTCGAGGCCACCGCCGGCGTCGATCGCGGCGGCCACGAGGCCGGCGCAGGCGGTCACGTTCGTCACGTCCGCGACGACGCCGAAGGCGTGCGCGGCGCGCCCGCCGAGCGCCTCGACGGTGGCCGCGAGCCGGCTGGCATCGATGTCACCGAGCACGACCCGGTCACCGGCCGAGAGGAAGCGCCGCGCAATGGCCTGGCCCATGCCGCTGGCCGCCCCCGTGACGAGCACGGTGCGACGCGCGTGTTCAGTGTCCGTCACGGTCGGCCCCTTTGCTTTCCTGGAGGATGTTGCCGCCGTCGATCACGAGCGTCTCGCCGTTGATGTAGCTCGCCTGGCGGGAGGCCAGGAACAGCACCGCGTGGGCGACTTCCTCCGGCGTGCCGGCCCGGCCCGGTGGCGTGTGGGCGGCGGCCACGAGCTCGGCCGGGGTCGAGGCGGCCGTGGCGATCCAGCCGGGGGCGACGGCGTTGACGGTGATGCCGTGGCGGGCCACCTCGAGCGCCAGGGAGCGGGTCAGTCCGACCATGCCGGCCTTGGCGGCGGAGTAGGCGGTCTCGCCGGGGTTCGAGACGTAGGGTCCCGTGACCGAGGCGACGTTGACGATGCGGCCGTAGCCGGCGGCGATCATGTCCGGCAGGAAGGCCCGCGTGGTCGTGAACGCGGTCTTCAGCGTCACGCTGATCATCCGGTCCCAGTCGGCCTCGTCGTAGTCGACGAAGAGTTTCTGCACGGCCGGCGCACCGGTCGAGCCCATGCCGGCGTTGTTGATGAGGACGGGCACGGGGCCGATCGCGGCGCGAAGTTCCTCGGCGGTCGACAGCCGCGTGAGGTCACCGACGAAGGCCCCGACCGTGGCGCCGCGGTCGGCGAGTTCGCGGGCGCGGTCGTGGATGCGCGCCGTCGTGCTCGCGAGCGCGACCCGCTGGCCGCGCGCGGCGAGCTCGCACGCGATGGCGAAACCGATGCCGGTGGGCGAACCGGCGCCCGTGACGAGGGCATCGAAAGCCGCCGCCGGGGGCGATGGATTGGACATAAAACGGAGCCCCGGGCGCGGTCAGGACCGTGATGGTAACGCTGCCCGGCGGGCGGCGCGATTGCGGCCGACGGCCGTGGCCCCGCACGGAAGTCCTTGATGCGCCAAGGTGGCCGGCGCCTTTTGCTGCTCCCGCACAAAAAACAGGTGCGGCAAAATGAATCTAAGCGGTTGAAAAAAATAGAAATATGGGCGCAAAGCTGCGATAATCATGGACCGGTCGGCGGGCTCGTATGACAACTGTCATTGACCCGCCTTCGCGTCCTGTAGAGATTGATGATGGCTCACGAGTCCGTGATCGGTGGCGTCGAGACCCACCGCATTGAGTCCCTGCATGCCCGTGAGGCGGCCCGCTACGCCGCCGCCCGCCCCAGAGCCGCCGCGCTCGCCGCGGCGGGCCACCACGGCTACTACGCGGGCCTGCCGCTGCAGTGGATGCTCGACTGGCCGATGCCCTTCGCGATGGTCGTCGCGCACGCCTCGGGCGCGACCCTGACCGACATCGACGGCCACACGCTGGCCGATTTCTGCCTCGGCGACACCGGCTCGATGTTCGGTCACTCGCCGCCGCCCGTGGTGCGGGCCATCACCGCCCAGGCGGCGCGCGGACTGACCTACATGCTGCCGACCGAGGACACGCTCGCGGTGGGCGAACTCCTCGTCGAGCGCTTCGGCCTGCCGCACTGGCAGATCGCCACGACCGCGAGCGATGCCAACCGCTTCGCGCTGCGCCTCGCGCGTGCCGTCACCGGTCGCGACCAGGTCGTGGTCATGAACGGTTGCTACCACGGTGCCGTGGACGACACGTTCGTCACGCTGAAAGACGGCAGGGCCGTGAACCGGCCGGGGCTGTTCGGCCAGGTGACCGACCTCACGGCCCACACCCGGGTCGTCGAGTTCAATGACCTCGCGGCGCTCGAGGCCGCGCTCGCGCCGGGCGACGTGGCCTGCGTCATCGCCGAGCCCGCCCTCACCAACTGCTGCATGGTGCTGCCGGAGCCGGGCTACCACGACGCGCTGCGACGCCTCACGCGGGCCACGGGCACCCTGCTCCTGATCGACGAGACCCACACCATTTCGACGGGCCCCGGCGGCTACACCCGCCGCTTCGGCCTCGAGCCCGACTTCTTCGTCCTCGGCAAGCCGATCGCCGGTGGCATCCCGGCCTCGGTCTGGGGCTTCAGCGACGCGATCGCGGCCCGCTGGGACGAGCTTCGCGCGGCGAAGGATGCCGGTTACTCCGGCATCGGCACGACCCTGTCGGCGAACCCGCTCGCGCTCGCCGCGATGCGCGCCACGCTGAGCGAGGTCATGACCGAGGCTGCCTACGCGCACATGGAGCGGCTGGCGGGCCGGCTCTGCGACGGCCTCGGCGCCGCGATCCGCGCCGCCGGCCTGCCCTGGCACGCGCTGCGCTGCGGCGCGCGGGTCGAGTTCATCTGCGCACCCGGGCCGCTGCGCAACGGCAGCGAGGCGATGCATGCGCACGGCACCGCCCTTGAGCGCGCGATTCACCTTGGCCTCGTGAACCGCGGCTGCCTGATCGCGCCCTTCCACAACATGATGCTCGTCTGCCCCGCGACAACCGTGGCCGACGTCGACCGGCTCGTCTCGGCCTTTGCCGGGCTCGCCCTTGAGCTCGCGGGCGACAGGCCATGAATTCGCCGCGCCGGCGACGGCACAGCCGTCGCCGGCCATGCGGTAACCCTGGAGAGTAAATCTTGAATGAACAAGCACCGAGCGGCGCCCGCGTAGCGGAGGCGGAAGAGTTCCTGGCCCGATACCCCGAGATCGACGCCATTGATATCGTGATCGTCGATCCGAACGGCATCGGGCGGGGCAAGATGATCCGCCGCCACGAACTCCTGTCGCTGTACCGGGACGGGCGGCACCTGCCGACCTCGATCCTCGGGCTCGACGTCACGGGCGAGGACGTGGAGGAAACCGGACTCGTCTGGCAGAACGGCGACGGCGACCAGGTCGTCTGGCCGGTGCCCGGCACCCTGAAGCCGCTCACCTGGACGACGCCACCGCGTGGCCAGGTCCTGGTCTCGATGTACGACCTCGAGGGCGTGCCGAGTACCGCCGACCCGCGGCACGCGCTGCTGCGCCAGCTCGCGCTGCTGAAGAAGCGCGGCCTCAATCCTGCCGGCGCCTTCGAGCTCGAGTTCTTCCTCTTCGCCGGCGAGCGGGGCCCGGACGGCATGATGCGCGCCGCGCCCGCCACGCTCGACGGCCGGCCCTCGAACGGCACCCAGGTCTACGGCCTCGAGGAACTGGACGGCATGCAGGGGCTGTTCGGCGACATCTACGCCGCCGCCGCCGCGCAGGACCTGCCGCTCGAGTCGCTGATCTCGGAGTACGCGCCCGGGCAGTACGAGCTCACCCTGCATTACCGCAACGATTTCGCCCGCGCCGCGGACGATCTCGTGATCCTGAAGCGCCTCGTGCGCGGGGTCGCCCGCCGGCACGGCATCACGGCCTGCTTCATGGCGAAGCCCCTGCCGAGCTACGCGGGCTCCGGCATGCACCTGCACATGTCGCTCGTGGACGAGGCGGGCGTGAACGTCTATTCGGAGCCCACCCCGGGGCAGCTGACCGACTCGCTGCGCCACTCGGTCGGCGGTCTGCTGGCGACCATGGCGGACTCGATGATCATCTTTGCGCCGCACGCCAACTCGTGGCGCCGGTTCGCGGCCAAGAGTTACGCCCCGGTGGCGCCGAACTGGGGTGTCAACAACCGCAGCGTGGCGATCCGCGTCCCGGCGGGCAACGTCCGCGCACGGCGCTTCGAGCACCGCGTGTCGGGTGTCGATGCCAACCCGTACCTCGTCGGTGCGACCATTCTCTCGGGGCTGCGCTCGGGCCTCGAGCACGGGCTCGATCCGGGTCTGCCGGTAACGGGCAACGGCTACGAGCTCGTCGATCGCTCGAAGATCACGATCCCGCGGGACTGGCGTTCGGCGATCGATCTCGCGCGGGCGTCCGAGTTCCTGCGCCAGGCCCTCGGCGAGCAGCTGCACCGCTCGTACATCGCGATCAAGGAAGCGGAATTCTTCCGCGTTGCGAGCGAGGTCTCGGAGATCGACTACCGGCTCTACCTCGACCTCATCTAGCAGGCCCCGGCGGACGGTGCGCCGCACCGTCCGCCGCCGACCCGTTCATTCGCGGCGCTCAGTGCGCGACGTAGACCTGCCGGCCCTCAAACCACGTCTCGCGCACCTTTGTGCCGGCGATGTCGTCGGCCCGGCCGGCCTTCGCCAGCGCCAGCGGGTTGCGGTCGATGACGACGAGATCCGCCGACTTGCCTACCTCGAGCGAACCCGCATCGGCATCGATGCCGAGCATCTTCGCGCCGTTGATCGTGTAGGCGCTCAGTGCCGAGTCGATGCCGACCCGCTCGCTCGCGTTCAGCACCGGTGACCCCGGCACGCGGCGGGTGACGGCGCGGGCGATGTTGTAGAACGGGCGCGGGTCGCGGGTCTCGACCGGCGCATCCGAACCGCCGGTCAGGATCCCACCGGCCGCCTGCACCGAGCGGACCGGGTAGGCGTCGCGGTCGTAGCGGCTGCCCGGCGGATGCAGCGAGCTGTCGCTGTTGCCGCGGACCTTGATGAAGAACGGAATCGCCGTGATGTCGTAGTCCTCCGCGACATTCATCCAGGCGTAGGTAAAGGCCACGTACAGGTGGTCCTTGCCGACCCGGCGCACGTCCTCGGGCGTCGTGATCTGCAGGTGCGCGAGGCTGTCGCGCGTCGTCGTGACGCCGTCCGCGGCGCGGGCCGCCTCGATCGCGTCGAGCGCCGTGCGCAGGCCGCGGTCGCCGATCGCGTGGATATGGACGTTGAAGCCGGCGAGATGGAAGCGCTTGACGAACTCGAGCTCGACCTCGCGCGGGTGCTGCAGCTGGCCGCTCGAGATCGTGCACTGGCCCGGGTGGAAGCCCTGCGCCTTCATGAAAGCGGCAACGGCCGCGCCGTCCGTGTAGCGATCGGCGTGGTTGCGCACGTCGAGGCAGGTGGCCGACGCCGTATCGACGTAACCGGTGACGGTCGGCTTGCCGGCCTTGTCGAGGGCGTACATCGGCTGCAGGAACGGTGTCAGCGAGGCGGCGTTCGGCAGCGTCGGTGGCACGGCCAGCGGGTTGCCCTCGGTGACGCCATCCGCGAACAGCTTGACGGTATCGGCACGGATCAGGCGGTCGGTGGCGAAGTGCTCACGCACGGCCTTGGCCTTCGCGACCATGGTGTCGAAATCGACCGTGCCGTCCTTGCGGTGGTAGCGGCCCGGGTCCCAGAACTGCGCGACCCGCACCCGGGCGCTCAGCTTGCCCGACTTCTCCAGGGCTTCGTACACGGCCTGCCCGTCAGGGACCGACATCGCGTCCATGAAGGCGGTGATGCCGACGCTGTTCAGGCGCTGCGGCACGCGCTCCGGCGCCTTGGCGACTTCCGCCAGATCGTAATTGATCATGCTGTGCGGATTGATCAGGAGTCGCGCGTCCTCGTTGACCGCACCGTTCGGCTCGCCCGTGGCATCGACGCCGATCAGCGTACGGTAGGCGGCGAGCTCGCCACCGAGGGTTTCCTTCGAAATGCCGACCACCTTGCCGTCGTCGTTCTTCGCCGTGGCGAGCGCCACGCTGTTGAACGCGGCGTGGTGCCCGTCGTTGCCGACGAGCTGCAGGCCGATCGTGGTCGAGGCCTTGTCAAGCGCGGCGCGCAGCGTGGGAAAGTCGCTGTCCGTGTCATTGCCACCGCCGTAGTTCCACTGGTGGACCAAGAGCAGGCTGCCTGGCGCCGGGTGGTAGCGGTCGTTGCAGCCCTTCACAAAGTCCGACAGATTGCGCAGCGACAGCGCACGGCTGTCGAGATCGCAGTTGTCGAGATCAACGATGTCGAGCGCGTGGATGTGCGAATCCACCAGACCGGGCAGCACGAAGGCCCCCTTGAGGTCGACCACCGCCGTGCCGGCACCGATGAAAGCGCGCGCACCCGCGTCCGAGCCGACGAAGACGATCCGTCCGCCACTGACGGCAATGGCCTCGGCGAGCGGCGCGCCGGACTTCGCGGTGTAGACCGTACCGTGCGTAAAGACGCGCTCGGCGGGCGTCGCGCCGACGGCAAGGCCGGTCCAGGCCACGGCGAGCGCGGCAACGAAGGTGCGGGTCAGTGACTGCGGCATGGACTGAACTCTCCCTGGGTCAGTAACGCGGCCTCAAAGGCCGGCAAGGCGAGGCTAGCACAGCGCGGGCGAGCCTCCGCGGCCGGGCGGTTGCTGCGCTGCATCGCGCGCCTCAGCGGCGACCGGCGCGCAGCACGAGCACGTTGCCGGCAAGGCACAGTAGGGCACCGGCGACCATCAGCGGCTGCCAGCGAAGGTTCTCGAACAGCGTCGAGATTGCGAGCGCCACGACCGGCACGGCGACGTTGACGTAGCCCGCCCGGCCGGGGCCGACGCGCTTGACGAGCGTCAGGTAGGCCGTGAACGCAATCACCGAACCGAACAGCGTGAGGTACAGGAACGAGGCGACGAAGGGCAGCGTCCAGGCGAACGCGAACGATTCGCCGGTGAGGATGCCGTAGACCGTGACGAGCACGGTGCCGTAGGCCATCGCCCAGGCGGTGTTGGTGATGACGGGAGCACTGAATCGCTGGTTGTAGCTGGCGACGAGGCTGCCCAGGGACGCCGAGATTGCCGAGGCGAGCGCAAAGAGCGCCCCGGTGATGACGTCCGCGGAGCGGCCGAGGGAGCGGAACTGCGGCGAAAAGATCAGCACGACACCCGCCACCCCGAGTGTCGCGCCGAGCAGCGCGCGTGGCGCGATCGGCGTCCCGAACCACAGCCGCGCACCCAGCAGGTTGAAGAACACGATCGCCGAGAACACCATCGCGACGATGCCGGAGGGCAGGTAGCGCTCGGACAGGTACACGAACACGTAGTTGATGCCAAACAGCAGCGCACCCTGCGCGGCAAGCCCGAGATGGTGCGGGCGCGGCAGGACCACGGGCAGGTCGCGCAGCCTCGCGTAGGCGAAGAGCAGCAGCGAGGCGAGGCCGAAGCGGCTGGCCACCGAGACGCTGGCGCCGACGGGACCGAGCTGGAACTTGATCGCGATCCAGGTCGAGCCCCAGATGAACACGGACAGCAGATAGAGCACGAGGTTGCTCATGAGGGAGCCTTCAGCATCAGGGGGAGGCGCGCGGCGGGTCGCCGGGTGCTGCCGCTAGTGTAGGCGGTTGGCGACGCGCGCGCTCGGGCGGAGCCGGGTGGCTTGCCGCGAACTGCGCTAGAGTCTCGATCTCGGGCTCGGCAGTCGGTGAGGCGGATCATGCGGGCGGCGTACTACGACAGGCGGGGAGAGGCCCGCGACGTGCTTCGGATCGGTGAGCGGCCGACGCCAACGCCGGGTCCCGGCGAGGTGCGTGTCCGCCTCGCGACGTCGGGCGTCAATCCGTCGGACTGGAAGAGTCGCAGCGGGCTCACGACCAGCGCACCGCTGGCCGAGCCCGTCATTCCGCACAGTGACGGCGCAGGCGTCATCGATGCGGTCGGCGACGGCGTGCCGGCGTCACGGCTCGGCGAGCGGGTATGGATCTGGAACGGCCAGTGGCAGCGCGCCAACGGCACGGCGGCCGAGTACATCGCGCTGCCCTCGGTGCAGGCGATACCGCTGCCGGTCGGTGTCAGCTTTGAGGAGGGCGCCTGCCTTGGCATTCCGGCCCTGACGGCGCTGCAGGCGGTGCGTCTCGCGCGCCTCGGCGAAAGCAGCGCGGTCCTCATCCACGGCGGGGCGGGCGCGGTGGCGCACTACGCCATCCAGGTCGCCCGCCGGCGCGGCGCCCGCGTCATCGTCACGGTCAGCAGCAGCGACAAGGCGGAGCACGCCCGCGCCGCCGGCGCGCACGCGACCGTCAACTACCGCACCGAAGTGCTCGGCGAGCGAATCCGGGAATTCACCTCCGGGCGGGGCGTCGACGCCGTCATCGACCTCAATTTCAGCGCCAATGCCGCGTCCCTGCCGGCCGTGATCCGGCCGCACGGTCGGGTGGTCGTGTACGGCACCAACGACGCCGAGGCGACCGTGCCGGCGCTCTGGCTGATGCGCAACTCCGTCAGCGTGCTGCCGTTCCTCGTCTACGAGCTCGAACCCGAGGACCGCCGCGCGGGTCTCGTCGAGCTTTCGGATCTGCTGACGAGCGGTA
Source organism: uncultured Pseudomonadota bacterium (assembly GCA_903890265.1). Lineage (GTDB taxonomy): Bacteria > Pseudomonadota > Gammaproteobacteria > Steroidobacterales > Steroidobacteraceae > CAIKMS01. Next base: position 10,706 of record CAITAM010000001.1, read on the forward strand.
CGTTGCTGCACGCGGTCGCGAAGGTCCTGCCGCTCGAGGACGTTGCCGCGGCCCACGAGCTCGTCGAGTCCGGCCGGGTGGTCGGCAACGTGGTGCTGAGCATCGGCTGAGGCGGTCGGTCAGTCGATCGGTCAGTCGATCACTCCCGCGCTCAGTCAGCCGCCGACCGTGACGCACAGCATGCTGATGCTGCCGTGCGAAATGCCGGCCAGCGGCGTGTCCGCCGCCTCGCCGGCCTGGCGCGTGCCCAGCACGTACAGCAGGGGCAGGTAGTGTTCGGGCGTCGGCACCGCCTGGCGCGCCGCCGGCCCGAGTGCCGGATAGTCGATCAGCGCCGTGTCACGACCGTCCCGCACGGCGGCAACCACCGTGGCTTCAAACTCGCTGGCGTACGGCTGTGGCGGCGCGTCCTCCCGCCAGTCGATCAAGCCGAGGTTGTGCACCACGTTGCCGGAGCCGAGCACGAGCACCCCCTCGTCGCGCAGTGGCGCGAGGCGCTCGCCAAGTGCGTAGTGAAAGGCGGGCGGTTGGCGCGCATCGATCCCGAGCTGCAGCACGGGGACACGCGCGTCGGGGTAGAGGTGCACGAGCACCGACCAACTGCCATGGTCAAGGCCCCAGTCGAGTGACAGCGGCACCGGGGTCGGGGTGGCGAGTGCCGCCACCCGGCGGGCGAGCCCGGGGTCGCCGCGTGCGGGGTAGTTGACCGCGTACAGCGCCGGCGGAAAGCCGCGGAAATCGTGCAGGGTCCGCGGCGCGTCGTCGGCCGTGACCGGACTGCCCGGGACGTACCAGTGGGCGGAGATGCAGAGCACCGCGCGCGGGGTCGGCAGCCGCCGGCCGAGCGCCGCCCACGCGCGGGAATACGGCGACGGCTCGATCGCGTTCATCGGGCTGCCGTGGCCGATGAACAGGCTCGGCATGCGGCGGGTGGACGGGCTCGTCAAGGGGACTCTCCTGCCGGCGCGGAATCGACTCTGTTACCCTGCGCCCCGTGCGCTTCGGGGGACAACATCGTAGCGCCCGCCACGCGTGCCGTCCGCCGCGACTGCGAGCCGGGACCGGCGCCGGCCTGATCCCGGGAGACCCGATGCTGAAACGACTGCCACCGCCCGTGCGCGGCTCGCTGGTGATGCTGCTGATC
>CAITAM010000002.1 GCA_903890265.1 uncultured Pseudomonadota bacterium
CGCCGAGCGATCCCCGGGCTTGGATGTACTGCACGTTCACCATGGCGATTCTACGCTGCAAGAGCAATGCCAGCGTGGCCCGATCGGGCGCCGAAGCGGTAACTTTTGCGATTTCGCCGGGTTGAACTGTGAACCGTATCCCGTTTCCGGGCCGGGCATAACGTGGCCTTCCGTGGCGCATGAGGCATTAATTGCGCCTCTGGCTCCGCAGTGTCAAGGACACCGACAGCCTCAACCGGCTCCGGCGTAGCGCGTCGGGTCGGCGATGCCGGCCGCCAGAAACCCCTCGCGCCGGATCCGGCAGGCATCGCAGCCACCGCACGCCGCACCCGCCTCGTCCGCCTGGTAGCACGACACCGTCTCCCGGTAGTTCACGCCGAGCCGGGTGCCCTCGGCGATCACCGTCGCCTTGCTCCAGGCGATCAGCGGTGCCTCGATCGACAGTCCGCGCCCCTCGACCCCTGCCTTGGTGGCCAGGCGCGCGAGCGTCTCGAAGGCGGCGACGTACTCCGGCCGGCAATCCGGGTAGCCCGAGTAGTCGATCGCGTTCACGCCGACGAAGATCGCCGCCGCGCCGAGCACCTCCGCCCAGCCGAGCGCGAGCGACAGCATGACGGTGTTGCGCGCCGGCACGTAGGTCACCGGGATCCCGCTCGAGGGGGTCGTCGGCACGGCGATGGCCGCGTCGGTGAGCGCCGAGCCGCCGATGCCGGCGAGATCCACCCGCATCACGCGGTGCTCGACCGCCCCGCCCGCGCTCGCCACGCGTCGCGCGGCGTCGAGTTCCGCGCGATGACGCTGGCCGTAATCCACCGACAGCGCGTAACAGGCAAAACCCCGCTCGCGGGCGAGCGCGAGCGTCGTCGCGGAATCGAGCCCGCCCGAGACCAGGACGACCGCGCGTGGCGCCGACGCACGCAACCCGTCGTCGCTCATCGGCCGGGCTCGTTGCCCCACAGGAGCTTGTGCAGCTGCAGCTGGAAGCGGACCGCGAGGCGATCGTCCAGGATCCACTCGGCGAGCTCGCGCGGGGTCAGCTCGCCCGCGACCGGCGAGTAGAGCACCTGCACGCGACGGGTGAGATCGTGCTCGCGCGTCACCGCCCTCGCCCACTCGTAATCGGCGCGGTCGGCGAGCACGAACTTGACGCAGTCGGTCGGGCGCAGGTGCGCGAGGTTCGTCCAGTCATTGCGCGTGGCCTCGCCGGAGCCCGGGGCCTTGAGGTCGACGACCCGCTGCACGCGCGGATCGACCGCCGTCACCGACAGCGCACCGCTCGTCTCGAGCGAGACCGCAAAGCCCGCCTCGCACAGGCGGGAGAGGAGCGTGAGGCAGTTGTCCTGCGCCAGCGGCTCGCCGCCCGTGACGCAGACGTGCCGCACACCGAGCGCGCGCGTCTCCTCGACCAGTCCCGCGATGTCGCGCCACGTGCCGCCGTGGAAGGCGTAGGCCGTGTCGCACCAGCGGCAGCGCAGCGGGCAGCCGGTCAGGCGGATGAACACCGTCGACCAGCCGACGGTGTCGGCTTCGCCCTGCACCGAGAGAAAGACTTCACTGACCTTGAGACGCTCGGTCGGAGCGAGCGCGTCCTTCGGGTGCACCGCCATGGCGGCTTAGTGACCCTCGGCCGTCATGTGCTTCAGGCGCTCGCGCGCCTCGGTCGCGGCGTTCGAGTCCGGGTACTGCTTCAGGACCCGGGTCAGGTAGTCGCGCGACTCCTTGTAGCGCTTCTGCTCGTAATACGAGTAGCCGGCCTTCAGCAGCGCATCCGGGACCTTGCGCGAGTCCGGGTGCTCGTGCAGCACGCGCTGAAAGGCATTGAGCGCCTCGGGGTAGTGCTTCTCGACGTAGTAGGTCTCACCGAGCCAGTACTTGGCGTTGTCGGCGAGACTGCTGTCCGGGTAGCGGGCGATCATGTCGACGAAGGCCTTCTCGGCGCCGGCGTAGTCGCGGCCCTTGAGCTTGTCGAGGGCGGCCGCGTACGCCTCGCGGTCACCGCCGCCGGGGGCTGCCGCCGCGACTGCCGCCACCGGCGCCGCCGCCCGCGTCTCGAGTGCCGCC
>CAITAM010000003.1 GCA_903890265.1 uncultured Pseudomonadota bacterium
CTGCCTCGCCGGTGGTGCCTCGCCGATGGTGTCTCGTCGATGGTCTCTCGCCGATGTCTCTCGCCGATGGTGCCGCGACACCGAGCGCAGAGCCGCTCAGCGCGCGACGGACTCGTACCCCGCGAGGACGTTGACCACGTTCACGCCGATTTCCTCGACGGCGTAGCCACCCTCCAGGGCAAACAGGGTCGGCACGCGAAGCCCGCCGATGAGTTCACCATAGCGTGAAAAGTCGTCCGAGGTGAGCTTGAAGAAGCTGATCGGGTCGCTCTGGAACGTATCCACCCCGAGCGACACCACGAGCACGTCCGGCGCAAACGCCGCGATCCGCCCGAGCGCCGATTTCAAAGCCTCGCTCCAGACCGGGTAATCGGCACCGCGCGGCAGCGGGTAATTGGCGTTGAAGCCCTCGCCAGCGCCGATGCCCGTCTCGTCCTCGTAGCCCAGGAAGTGCGGGAATGCCTCGCGCGGATCACCGTGCAGCGAGGCAAAGAACACGTCACCGCGGTCGTAGAAAATATCCTGCGTGCCGTTGCCGTGGTGGAAGTCGACATCGAGAATCGCGACGCGCCCGGCGCCCTGGTCCCGCAGCCACTGCGCGGCAATGGCGGCGTTGTTCAGGAAGCAGTACCCGCAGTACATGTCGCTGGCCGCGTGGTGCCCGGGCGGCCGGCAGAGCGCAAAGGCGCCCGTCGCGCCGTCGCGCAGCGCCTGCGCAGCCGTCAGTGCCACGTCGACGGCGCCGAGCGAGGCCTCCCACGTGCCCGCACTGATCGAGCTCTCGGACGAGGCGGCGTAGTAACCGAGCTTGCCGTCGATGTGGGTCGGGATCCGCTGCGCCATCCGCCGTGCCGGCCAGCAGGTGGGAATCGCCTCGCCGGGGTAACCCGCCTTCAGCCATTCGTCCCAGGCGTGTTCGAGAAAATTCAGGTAGCCGGCATCGTGCACGCGGGCGATCGGTGCGCGGCCGTAGCCGCGCGGCGGAACGACCTCGCCGAGGCGGGTCGCCCGCACGCGGTCAAGGACGTACGCCACACGCTCCGGGCACTCGTGCGGCGGCACGAGCTGGCCGCCGTACAGTTCGGTGCGGGCCTGGCGCTTGAGGTGCGTGTCGGAATAGACGGTCAGCATGGCAGGCTCCCTGGTACTGCGGGCCGGTCTGTCGGCCGGGCGATGCGCGATCTTCCCAAACGCCCGCGGCAGAAGGAAGTCGTGGCCGCGCGACGGCTCGCCGCGCGATCAACCCGGCGAGACGACCGCCGACTCGCGAGTCAGGAGCCCGTACACCGCGATCCAGACATAGCACACGACCGGCACGGCGAGCGCGACGGCGAGGCTCGCGTGGTCGGCCACGAACCCGGTCAGCACCGGCACGACGGCACCGCCGAAAATGGACGCCGAAATGATCCCCGAGGCCTTGGGCTCGTCCTCGACGGACAGCCCCTCGGTGGCAAGCGCGAAGATGGTCGGGAACATGATCGAATTGCAGAACCCCACGGCGATGAGCGCGTAGCCCGCCACGGTCCCCGCCGACACGCCCGCGGTGGTCGCGAGAAGGCCCGCGCCGCAGGCGGCGGCCGACAGGATGAGCGCCGGATTGCCGACCCGCAGCGCGTAGGAGCCGATGAAGCGGCCGACCATCGCGAGCCCCCAGTAGTAGGCCACCATCGTGCCGGCGGCGCGCGTCGCGAGGTGCAGCGTCGAGGGCTGCATGAGAAAACTGGCGAGCGCACTGCCAATCGAGACCTCGGCCCCGACGTAGAGGAAGATCGACAGCGCACCGAGCATCAGGCGCGGCCGCCGGTAGAGGTGGGCGACCCCCGTCGTCGCCGACGGCCCGGTACCGGTCACGGGCGGTGACCAGCGGCGGACGATCCAGCACACCGCCGCCAGCACCAGCACCACGGCCGCGATCAGCTGGAACGGCATCTTGACGGCCTGCGCCTCGGCCGTGCGGGCGATCGCGAGCGCCGCCGGCGTCAGTCGCGCGGGATCGGGCGGCGCCTGGTCACTGAGGATCAGCATCGCGCCGAAGAACGGCCCGACCGTCGTCGCGAGCGAGTTGAAGGCCTGGGCGAGCGTCAGGCGGCTGTGCGCCTTAGCCGGATCACCCGCACTCACGGCCAGCGGGTTGGCAGCCACCTGGACCATGGTCACGCCCGAGGCCAGCACGAAGAGCGCACCGAGAAAGCCCGGGTACACGCCGGCCGCCGCGGCCGGCGTAAACAGCAGGCAACCGGTCGCCATCAGGCCGAGCCCGATCACGACCGTCTGCAGGTAGCCGATCCGGGCGACCACCGCCGAAGCCGGAATCGACACCACGAGGTAGGCACCGAAAAAGCAGAACTGGGTCAGCATGACCTCGGTGTAGGACAGCGAGAACAGGCCCTTGAGCTTCGGTACCAGCGTATCGACCAGAACGGTGCAGAAGCCGAACGCGAAGAACAGGCACATCACGAGCGCGATCAGCCGATGCTGCGCGGCGGCGGATGCGGGACTGGCGGAGGTGGACATGCGGAGTGTTCCTTAAACGTCTTTATTGTTGGGCGGGCTGCCGCGCCAACGGCCACGCGACGACGCCCCGACGACCATCCCTGGCGCAGGCGCCGGTCAGGGGGTTCGCGCCCGGCCCCTCGCCCGCTCGAGGCCGTGGCCGTCGGGGCCGCGCTCGCGCTGCCACAGGAGCACCACGGACACGAGTGCCGTCAGGCTGAGCAGGCCGAAGAACCAGAGCATGGTCGCATACCCGGCCGGGTTCGCGGCACCGGCATTCGACCAGTCGGCGAGCGCGCCCGCCACGAGGTTCGAGAGCGAGATACCGACGGCCTGAATGAGCGTGATCAGGCCGAGCGCGGTGCCAAGGCGCCGCGGCTCAACAAGCAGCGTCGTCGACGGCCAGATGATCGCCGGTACCAGCGCCCAGCTGATGCCCATCAGCACGGTCGACACCCACGGACTCCAGTCGGTAAAGCCGAGCACGGCCAGCGTCACCGGCAGGAGCAGCGTGCCGATCGTCAGCAACAGCGCCCGATGACCGATGCGGTCGGCAAGGAGCCCGAACAGCGGCGTCGCGAAGATCGCCGCCGCGAACACGCCTGAATTGACCTGACCGGCTTCGCGCAGCGTCAGGTGCTTCGCGTGCTGCAGGTACTCCACCGCGTAGGTCTGGCGGAACGGAAAGAACACCGCCGCGTAGAGCACGTGCAGGCCGAGGATGTACCAGTAGGAGGCATCGAAGCTGACGAGGTCGCGCCAGGTCGTCGCCGCCTTCGGCTCGTCGAGCCGGACTTCCGGATAGGCGACCCGCGGCAGCCGACCGTCCAGCAGGCGAAAGCCAAGGGCTGCGACGAGTCCCATGGCGGTGATGCCGGCGCCGAGCCACAGCGGCGGCTGCCAGCCGGCCTCGTAGAGCGGCTGCGCCCAGGTCGAGGACGTGTTGCACATGAAGGATCCGACCCGCGCGAGCGACAGGAAGAGCGCGGTGGCGAGCGCAATGCCGCTCGGTGCGAACCACTGCGCGATGCCGGCCACGAGCGCCATGAAGATCGCGCCCTCGCTGACGCCGAAGAGCAGCCGGCCGAACCACATGACGCCATACGGCGTGCCGATGGCCGTCAGCACCGCCCCGGCGAGTCCGATCGCGGCGGTCCACAGCGCGACACGCGCCGCGCCGTAGCGATCGATCATGACCCCGCCGGCCAGCGCCAGCAGCACGCTCGGCCAGTAGATCGCCGCATTCAGGCTGCCGATGTCACTCTGCGTGAAACCGCGCTGGCGCTGCAGGAGGTCGGCGAGCTCGCCGATGACGTCCGACTCGTAATAGGTCGCGAAGATCGCGAGCGCCGCGAGCACGAGCGCCACCCAGCGCAGCGGTGACGTGCCCTGCTCGACGCCGACGGCGCCGACTGCCGTGACGGCTGCCGTCACTGGATGCGCGCACCCTGGCGCACGAGTTCCGCCTGCACGGCCTTGATGTCGACGCGGTCCGGCGTCTCGTCCCGGCGCAGCGAGATCGCGGCCGCGACACCCGCACCCTGGCCACCCACCGCGCAGCACATCATGTTGCGCGCCGAGGCGTGCGAGATCTTGTCGCCGCCGATCGAGCGGCCGGCGACGAGCAGGTTGCCGATGTTCTTCGGCACGAGCGCACGGTAGGGAACGTGCCAGTAGCGCCCGGTGGTCGGCAGGATCAGGATGCCGTAGCCGTCGATGAACTCGGGAAAGATACCGATCGCGTCATCGAACCGTGCCTGGTTGCGCACGTCGTCGCCGGTCAGGTTGTAGTGCGCATCGATCTTGCGCGTGTCGCGGATGCCGAGCGTCATGCCGAAATTACGCAGCTTCGCGCCGGCGCAGCCCGGCATGTACTTGCGCAGCGCCTCCATGGCGTAGATCGCTTCCTGGCGACCCTGGATCTCACCGCGGGTGAGATCGTCCGGATCCGTGCCATCGATATTCGGGAGGTGCACCAGGTTGAGGTAGGTCAGGTCGCCCTGGTCGCTCACCGTGCCCCAGGTCCCGGCGATCGTGGTCAGGTGCGACGGGATCAGACCCGCCTCGACCGCCTTCTTGAACGGCTTGCGCAGGAACGGCGAGAACAGCGCGTCTTCCTTGCCGGTCGTCTCGTAGTCCCACTCGCCGTTGCCCGACCAGTCGGCGTAGGTCTGCGGATCGGCCTTGACCGCATCGATGAAGCCGCGCTTGTCGACGCCGGACATGGAGAACATCACGGACGCGGCGAGCAGCGTCTCCTTCGGCGGCTGGTGGTACGGCGCACCGGCGCGCGCGGCGACGTCCGCGTCACCGGTCGCGTCGATGACCCGCCGGGCGAGAATCGCCTCGCGGCCGGCCTTGCTCTCGGTGATGACACCGCGTACCACGCCGTTTTCGACAATCGGGGCGACGAACATGCGGTGCAGCAGCGGCGTGATACCCGCTTCCTCGACCAGCTTGTCGGCGACCCACTTGAACATCTCGGCATCGAGCGCGTGGCTCAGCGACTGGGGTTCCGGCATCGCCGCCCCCATCGCCTTGGCACGCTCCTCGAACTCGATGCCAATGCCCTCGCAGTCGATGGTCTTCTCGTGCCGGTACCAGGCAAAACCCTCGACGCCGACCTGGGTGATGTTGCCGCCGAAGCAGCCATTACGCTCCAGCAGGGCCGTCTTCGCGCCCGCGCGGGCGGAGGCGAGCGCCGCGGCCAGTCCGCCCGGACCGCTGCCAACGACGAGGACGTCCGTCTCGAGGACCACGTCGACCGAGCGCGCCGGTTCCGCAATTGTCTTGATCATGGCAGTCACCTTCCTTCAGCCGCAGCGCCAACCCGCGTGGCGAACGAGAACATGGGGCGGGTCGTGCACGGGCGACGCCACGCGGCTCTATTATACGGTACCGGACAAGCCGCCAGCGCCGCGCGGGATGCCGTCGGCAACCGCCCGCCCGCGGCCGGGCGGTGCCGGGATCGCGCGGTTGACTCAGGCCGGGCCGTAGCCGACGATGCCCTTCGTCTCGAGGAACTCCATGATGCCCCAGTCGGCGTATTCGCGACCGTTGCCCGACTGCTTGTAGCCACCGAAGGGCGCGTGCGTATCCCAGTCCGGGTAGTTGATGTTGACGGTCCCGGCACGCAGCTCCGCGGCGACCGTCCGGGCGTGCCCGATGTTCGCCGACGCCACGTACGCGGCGAGCCC
>CAITAM010000004.1 GCA_903890265.1 uncultured Pseudomonadota bacterium
ATCATCAAGAAGAGCCTGAAGGGCCCCGGCGTGTTCACGCTGCCCGGCCTCGCGAAGATGAAGGTCGCCAAGAAGCCGGCGACGAAGGCGCGTCAGGGCGTCAACCCGTTCACGGGCGAAAAGATGGTCTTCAAGGCGAAGCCGGCCTCGAAGAAGGTTCGCGCCATGCCGCTGAAGTCCCTCAAGAGCTTCGTCAACTGAGTGACCTCGTGCCGCAGGCGACCGGCCACGGTCGTCGGCGACGCAAAAAAGCCGGGTCTTACCCGGCTTTTTTTATGCCCGCGTGGGCAACGCGGCCGTGCAGGGACGCATCAGGCGGTGGCTGCCTGTACCGCAGCGCGCAGCTCGCCGAGTTTGCCGTGGAAAAAATGCCCAGCGCCAGTGATCACCGACAGCGGAACCGTCGGCTGCTGCTCCCCCACCCAGCGAATGACGTCGGACGCCGGGACGACATCGTCCACGTCACCCTGGATCACGACCGTGGGCCTCGGCGCGCCATCGGTCGCCGCGAAGTCGAAGCGCTCGACGGGCGGTGCGATCAGCACGAGATGGGTAACCGGGAGCCTCGCGGCGACGCGATACGCGACGAAGGAACCGAAGGAAAACCCCGCCACTGACAGGGTCGCCCCTGGAAAGCGCAGCGTGGCGTAGCCGCACACGGCGAGCGCGTCGGTCGTTTCACCGACCCCGTTATCGAAAACCCCGTCGCTCGCACCGACGCCGCGAAAGTTGAAACGCAGCGTGGCAAAGCCCAGTTCCTGCAAGGCACGGGCGCAGGTGTGCACCACCTTGTTGGTCATGGTGCCACCGAACAACGGGTGCGGATGGCAGACGACCGCGACCCGCCGGCCGTCGTAGCCCGCGGGAACCTCGACGAGCGCCTCAATGACGCCCGCCGGCCCGTCGATGACCACGGCCTCCGGGCGCGGCGGCACGAAGCTCACGACCGGTCGCCCGGGCAGCCGTTACTGGGCGACAAAGCCGAGCAGCTGGATATCGAACACGAGCGTCGCGTTGGGCGGAATCACGCCGTTGCTCGCCCCCCGGATGCCGTACGCAAGCGCGGGCGGGATCACGAGCCGCCGTTCGCCACCGGGCTGCATGCCGGCGACGCCCAGATCCCAGCCCTTGATCACCTGGCCGGTACCGAGGTCGAAGGGGAACGGCTGGTCGCGGGCAAGCGAGCTGTCGAACTGCCGGCCCTTGCCGTCCTTTGCCGAGGCATCGTAGAGCCAGCCCGTGTAGTGAACCCTCGCCCGGCCGGGGGGGAGCGCCGGGGTGCCCTTGCCGACCTTGAGGTCCGTCACCTGCACACCGGCCGCCAGTGCCTGCGCGCGGGCGGCCTCGATGGCGGCCGTCGCCGGCGACGCGGCGGCGGCAGCCGCCGGCGGCTGGTCCGCACCGGCCACGGACGCGCAAAGACCAAGGACCACCGCAAGCAAACCGATCGGAGCGCGCATCAGCCTGCCTTCCCGTCGAAGTCGAGCGAGGCCGAGTTGATGCAGTAGCGCAGCCCGGTGGGCTGGGGGCCGTCCTCGAAGACATGGCCGAGGTGAGCGCCGCACTTGGCGCAGGTGACTTCGGTGCGGATCATGCCGTGGCTCGTGTCGCGGTGGGTCGCCACCCGGTCGCCCGCCAGCGGCAGCCAGAAGCTCGGCCAGCCGCTGCCGGAATCGAACTTCGTGTCAGAGGCGAAAAGCTCTGCGCTGCAGCAAACACAGCGGTAGACGCCGTCGGCCTTGTGGTCGACGTACTTGCCGGTAAAGGCGCGCTCCGTGCCCTTTTCCTGGGTGACGCGGAACTGCTCCTCGGTCAGCTTCTTTCTGAGCTCGTCCTGGTCGGGCATGGCAACCTCGCGGTGAAATCGGCGTGATGGAACGGGATTATAGGGTGGCTTCGCCCAGAAGCAGCCGGTTGACGCGGCGGCAGTAGTCCGCCGGATCGGCCAGTACGCCGCCCTCGGCGAGCGTCGCCTGATCAAACAGCGTCAGGGCGAGATCCCGGAAGCCCTCGCCGTCCGGCAGCGAGCCGAGCTTCTTGATCAGCGGGTGCTCGGGGTTGATCTCAAGCGCCGGCCGGGCCGCCGGCACCTTCTGTCCCGCGGCCTCGAGGATCTTGCGCATCTGCGCGCCCACGTCCTGCTCGCCGCGCACGAGGCAGACGGCGGACTCTGCCAGCCGCTCGGTCGTGCGCACGCCGTCGACCTTGCCCGACAGGACCTCGCGCAGCCGACCGCAGAGCGCGAGTACCGCCTCGCTGCCGCCCGCCGGGGCGCCCGCCTCGCCGGGCGCGAGGTCGCCGAGATCAAGGTCGCCGCGCGCCGCGTCCTTCAGGGTCTTGCCGTCGAATTCAGCGAGGTAGCCCGCCATCCACTCGTCAATGCGGTCATACAGCAGCACGACCTCGACGCCGAGTTTCTTCAGGCGCTCAAGATGCGGGCTCTGTCGCGCCGCGTTCCAGGTCTCGGCTGCCACGTAGTAGATGTGCTTCTGGCCCGGCCGCATCCGGCCGACGTAGTCCGCGAGGGACTGATCCTGGGTCTCCCGGTCGGTATGGGTCGTCGCAAAGCGCAGCAGCCGCGCGACACGTTCACGGTTGGCGGCATCTTCGGCAACGCCCTCCTTCAGGACCTGACCGAATTCGCTCCAGCAGCGCTGGTACTTCTCGACGTCCGACTCGGCGAGCTTGCCGAGCATGTCGAGCGCACGACGGGCGATGCCGGAACGCATCGCTTCGATTTCAGGGTCGTCCTGCAGCAGCTCGCGCGACACGTTGAGCGGCAGGTCGGAGGAGTCCACGACGCCCTTCAGGAAACGCAGGTAGTGGGGCAGGAACTGCTCGGCGTCATCCAGGATGAAGACGCGCTTGACGTAGAGCTTGAGGCCCCGCGGCGCGTCCCGGTTCCACAGGTCGAATGGCGCGCGGGCCGGCACGTACAGCAGCATCGTGTACTCGCGCTTGCCCTCCACGCGGTTGTGGGCGTGGGCCAGCGGCGCCTCGCTGTCGTGCGCGATGTGCTTGTAAAACTCGGCGTACTCGTCGTCGGTGATGTCGCCGCGGGACCGGGTCCAGAGCGCGGTGGCCGCGTTGACGGTATCCCAGTCGTGGGTCGCCCCTTCCTTGCGCATGCGCACCGGAAAGGCGATGTGGTCGGAATAGCGCCGCACGAGGCCGCGCAGCCGCCAGGCGTCCGCAAAATCCTTCGCGTCTTCGCGCAGATGGAGCACGATCCGGGTGCCGGGCTCGGCGAGTGTCTCCGTCTCGACCGTGAAGTCGCCCTCGCCCTTCGACTCCCAGGCGACGCCCGCCTCCGGCGGCGCACCGGCCCGGCGCGTGTGGACTTCGACGCGCTCGGCGACGATGAAGGCGGAGTAGAAGCCGACGCCGAACTGCCCGATCAGCTGTGCATCTTTTGCCTGGTCACCGGACAGTCCGGCGAGGAACTCGGCGGTGCCGGACTTGGCGATCGTGCCGAGCTGGCTGATCACCTCCTCCCGGGTCATGCCGATGCCATGGTCGGTGATCGTCACCGTGGCCGCGGCGGGGTCGAACTCGACGTCGATCGTCATCGGATCCAATCCGAGGCTCGGGTCGGCGAGTGCCAGGAAGCGCCGCTTGTCGCAGGCGTCGGAGGCATTGGAAATGAGCTCGCGGAGGAAGATCTCGCGGTTGGAGTACAGCGAGTGGATCATCATCTTCAGCAGCTGGCTGACCTCGGCCTTGAAACCAAGGGTCTCGCGCTCTGGGCTCGTCACCATGGGCGGGGTTCCTCGAACTCGACATTACCGGCGCGTGCAGCGCACGCAGACATGCCGGGTTCATGAGGGCGCGGCGCAGGGATTCAAGGGCCCCGGGTGCCGTCCGACCGGTCGGGGGCTGCCGGTCCGGGCGCGGGGTGCGGCGGCGCGAGCTCGGCGACCGCCCCTGACGTCGGGTCCGCCGGGTCCCGCCGCCAGCGTGCCGTTACGGGCGGTCGGGCTGCGGGCGGTCCGGCACCGGCCAGATCGCCGGTCCCCGCGGGGTCGCGGGCCAGAGGTACAGGCGCCGGCGCAGCATGAACAGCAGATCGTCCAGCTCGTCCATGACCTGCAGCAGTACTTCCATGAATGGGCCCTGATCCGTCGCGGGAACGAGTCCCGGATGCTGGCTGAATTCCGCCGCCCACGGCGTGTCCCGGGTCGCAGAACCGCCCGCTGCAACGCTTGCGCGGTCAGGCCACCCTGCGTAGGCTGCCGCAGTATGGCGGGCGCGCGCGTCCGCCTCATGACAGACCTCACCCGACCCCCGTGTTTCAGGCGTCGGGGCGGGTCATTGCCCTCCGGCCGCAAGGGTCCAGCCCATGACGCGTCGTATCGTCGTATTGAATCCCAAGGGCGGGTCCGGGAAGACAACGATCGCGACGAACCTCGCGGCGTTCTACGCGACGCAGGGCCTGTCCTCGGCGCTGATGGACTGGGACCCGCAGGCGTCCAGCACCCGCTGGCTGAAGAAGCGGGGTCCGGACCAGCCGCCGATCCACGGCATCCCGGCGTTCGAGCGCAACCTGCGGGTGACCCGCTCGTTCCTGCTGCGCGCGCCGGTCGGCTGCGAACGACTGGTTGCCGACACGCCGGCGGCGGTGCCGGCGCAGGACATCCCGCCGCTGATTGCCCACGCGGACGCCATCCTGGTGCCGGTGCTGCCGTCGGATATCGATATCCATGCCTGCTCGAAGTGCATTTCGGACCTGCTGCTGGTCGCCAAGGTCCGGCGCAGCGAGGACAAGATCGGGGTGGTCGCGAACCGGGCCCGGCGCAACTACCGCTCGTTTTCGATGCTGATGCGCTTCCTGGATACGCTGAACATCCCCGTCGTGACGACGCTCAGGGATTCGCAGAACTACCTGAAGGTCGCGGAATCCGGCGTCGCGCTGCACGAGATGCGCAGCCACGCGGTGCGGGAAGACACGGCGACGTGGGAGCCGCTGCTACGCTGGCTCGACGAGCGGCCACAGCCCCTCGTGGCGCGGACCCCGATGCCGGAAGGCCTCGAGGCGCACGGCTGATATCAGCCGACTTTGTCCTTGTCCGGTTCCCAGTTGGTGCGAACCCGGTCGGCCCAGGTCTTGTAGTTGGCGTAGGACTGCAGGCTGCCGGTGATGGCGGCGTGCCGGCTGATGCCCTGCGCGACGGCCGCCGCGGGCGGCGCCTTGCTCGGGAGCACCTTGGCAACCGGAGCGCGCTCGGCCCAGGTCCGCTGCTGGTAGTCACTCCACAGAGTCGGGGCCGTACCGCGCTCGCCCACCACGGGGCGCCGCGTTACTGGCTGACGAAAACCTTTGCTGTCGCTCATTGGACACACCTGATTGACCGTGCACAAACGTTATTCCGGCGCACGAATTGCGCACAGGAACTGCGTCACACGCACCCGGCACTCCGATGCGACCGAGTTCACTTAGTTGTGGTTAGCGTCAGCTAATCAGTCGATACACCGGTTTGTAGTCACCGGACAGCTTCATGCGCCGCTGCGCGACGAAGGAAGCGAGGAGATCGTCGAGCGGACCGAGCAGCTCCGCGTCACCGTGGATCCTGAACGGACCGTGGGCCTCGACCGCGCGGATGCCCGGTTCCTTGATGTTGCCGGCCACGATCGCCGAGAAAATCCGTCGCAGGTTCGCGGCACGTTCGTGCACCGGCTGATCGACGTGCACCTTGAAGGCCTCGACTTTCTCGTGCGTGACCTCAAAGGGCAGCTGGAACTCGTGCGGGATCTTCAGGTTCCAGTTGAACCGGTACGAGTCGCCGGTGGATTCGCGGTGCCGCCGGACCCGTCGCGCCCCGGTCACCATGACGCGCGCAACCTCGGCCGGATCATCGATGATGATGCGGTAGAGATCCTGCGCCTTCGGGCCGAGCGTGAGGCCCACGAATTCATCAATGCGCGTGAAGTAGGCGGCCGCCGAAGCAGGCCCCGTGAACACGACCGGCAGGGGTTCGTGGGCGTTGGCGGGCTCAAGCAGGGTGCCGAGCAGGTAGAGAATCTCCTCCGCGGTGCCGACGCCACCCGGGAAGACGATGATGCCGTGGGCCAGCCGGACGAAGGCCTCGAGGCGCTTCTCGATGTCCGGCATGATGACGAGATCGCTGACGATGGGATTCGGTGGCTCGGCCGCGACGATCCCGGGCTCGGTGAGGCCGATGTAGCGGCCGTTACGGATCCGCTGCTTCGAATGCCCGATCGTGGCACCCTTCATCGGCCCTTTCATGGCGCCCGGACCGCAGCCCGTGCACACATCCGAGCCGCGCAGTCCGAGTTCGTAGCCCACGCGCTTCGTGTACTCGTACTCTTCGCGCGAAATCGAGTGCCCGCCCCAGCAGACGACGAGATCCGTGTCGTGCTGGGCCTCGAGCAGCCCGGCGTTGCGGGCAATGCAGTACACGGCGTTGGTGATGCTCGCCGGATCGTGCAGGTCAAAACGCCCGCTCTCAACGATTTCGTTGGCGATGTAGACGATGTCGCGCAGTACCGCGAAGAGATGTTCGCGAACGCCGGCGATCATTTCGCCGTCGACAAACGCCGCGTCCGGTGCGCGGCTCAGGTGCAGTTCGACACCCGACGAGCGCGGCACGATACGCAGCTCGAAGTCCCGGTAGAGATCAAACAGGGTGCGGGGATCGTCGTCGGCACGCGCCGAGTTCAGCACGGCCAGCGCGCAGCGGCGCAGCAGCGGGTACAGGCCGCCCTGGCCGCGGTCGAGGAGCTTCGACACCTCCTGCTGTGACAGGTTTTCGAGACTGCCCCGCGGCCGGACGACCGCATCGACGTGGCCGGCGGTGTCGAGGAACGGGGCGCTGGCGGGCGTGTGCGTATTCAGGGTTTTATCTCGATGGGAGTGTCGGGGCGGGTCAGCAGCCAGACCTCGAGCATGTCGTCGTTCGACAGCGCGATGCAGCCGTTGGTCCAGTCGTTGCTGAGGTAGAAAGAGGTTGGTTTGCGCGGCGTGTTCGGCAGACCGTGGATCATGATCGCGCCACCCGCCGGGACGTGCGCGGCGCGGGCGCGAGTCTGGTCATTGGCGTTGGGGTAGGACACGTGCAGGGCAAGGTAGTACTCGCTGTGCACGTTCCGCCCGTCGATGACGTAGTGCCCCTCGGGGGTACGAAAATCCCCCTCCTGCAGCTTGGGGCCGGAGGGATTGAGGCCGAGCGACACGCGGTAACTGCGAAACACCCGGCCGTCGCGGATCAGGTAGAGCCGCCGCTCCGATTTCGAGACCACCACTGCCTCGGCAGGCCGGAACTCGCTGTTGATCGTCGCGCGTGCCAGCGCAGCGGGGCCGGCACCGAGGCCGATCACCGAGAGCACGACCACGAACGCCGTCCTGCCGCCCGCCTGAAGCCACCGAAATCGAGTCAACATAAGGCGATTATAGGGGGCCTTTTGCGTCGGAATTGCGATCCGCGTCACGCTGCGCAAACCGCTCAGTGCGGCGTGATCCGCACGTCATCGCAATGCTGGTTGCCCGGCGCAAGAGCGGCATCGAGCCGGTAGCGCGCGCCGGGCTCGGCATCCATGTCGAGCACGAATCGGGCCTTGGCCGGGGTACCGGCCACGGCGCAGTCGACGATCACCCGGTGCGGCCCCGGGCTGAGCGAGGCACGGGACTCGAACGGTCCGGCTGCGACGCTGTCCACCTTGCGCAGCACGACGGTCACGGGCAGTCCGGCGTTGAACGCCGGGTCGGCGATCAAGGTCGCGCGCGCGACTCCCGGCTCCGATTCACCGACGTGCAGCGACGCACAGGCCGTGCCCGCGAGCCCGAGCAGGCAGCCTACGAGCGTTCGCGGGCGGCTCACGGCGCCTGCCGCGCGAGCTTGTCGGTTCCGGCGGGCGGCAGCGTGGCCTGCGGCCGCTCGTGGCTGGCGCCGATCGGCTTCTGTTCCGGCAATCTCAGCACCATGCCCTTCCTGACCTGCTTCGAACTTGAGAGGTGATTGAGAGCCAGAAGTTCCGCGGCGGTCGTGCCCTCACGGGCCGCGATCGCGTTCAGCGTCTCGTGCTTCTGCACCCGGACGAACGGGTCGCGTCGCTGGGCGGCGTACAACTCGTCCTGCCCGAGGCGACCGAGCAGTATGTCGGGATCGCCGGCCGCCGCGGGAACGCGAAACTCAAACCCCTTCGGTACGAAGCGCTCGCCGCGCCAGACCGGCTCGAGCAGCGCGAGGTTCAGGCGGCGCAGCGTGTCGTGCTCGACGCCGGTGACGCGCTCCAGCGCATGGACCGGCACGAACTCGGGCAGCCGCATGACGCGGCTCGTGTCCCGTGGCTCGCGCTCCAGCGGCCCGAAGAAGCGCTCGTGGTTGCGGTCGATCTCGAGGGCCGCGAGGAACGAGACATAGAAGTTTCTCGAGGCAAAGCCGAATGTCGGGCTCTCGTATTCGTGCAGCACCGTCGTGATGTCGTCCGTGCCGAGCTTGTCCTTCGCGCGCAGCATGCCGCCGGTGCCGTGGTTGTAGGCCGTGAGCGCCAGCGGCCAGGAACCGAGGAGCTCGTGTGCCCGCGCGAGGTATTGCGCCGCGGCCTCGGTCGATTTGTACGGATCGAGGCGCTCGTCGACGATGCCATCGACCCGCAGCCAGCGGTGCGCCGTCGAGGGCATGAACTGCCACATGCCGGCCGCGCCGACCTTCGAGCGGGCCTGGGCGTTGAACGAGGACTCAACGTGCGGCAGCGCGGCCAGTTCCTCGGGCACGCCCTGGCGACGCAGAACCTCGCGGATATGCGAGCCCCAGGCGCCGGCGCGCTGCAACCCTTCGCGAAAGCGATCGGCCTGCCCGAGCTGAAACCGTACGTGCTGCGCGGCCTCGTTCAGCGTCCCGTCAGCCACACCGGCCGGCCACAGTGCAAGCACGCGCCGCTCCTCGTCCGACAGGTCGCCGCGACGACCCGTGCCGAGCTCGCGCAGGATCCGCTGGTACTTCGCCTTGGCGGCGTCGATCGCGTTGGCGCGGACGTGCGGATCGACGTCCGGGGGAAAGTCGATCTGCTCGTAGACGACCGCCAGATGCTGGTCGTCGTGGATGAGACCGCCGTGGGTCGTGACCCCGGAATAAATGCGCTCCCAGAACCTGACGTCGGGCTCGAGTTCCGCCGGCAAGGGGAATTCGCTGCGCGTCGGGGCGGCGGGATCGGCCATGGACCGCGCGGACACCGACGCGGCGCAGAGCGCGGCGAGCACGAGCGCGCCACGCCACAGTCCCCTGCGCATCGAGCCGCGCTCGGTCGGTGTCATGGTCGCTCCGTCCTGACGCATGACAGGTCTGCTAGAGATCGGCGGCACGGTAAAAACCTTAAGCCCGGTAGGCAATTGGCCGCGGATGAGCGCCGCCGGTCGCGGCCCGGCCGGGTCTGGCGAGACGCTCATCACGAATTGGGCAAGCGATTTCACAATGCCGATCATTTTAGCGTTATGTTCCGTGAGAGTGAGAAATTGCGTGTAGTGCGCGCGAGGCGGATTGATGGCGGATTCGGACGGCAAACCGGGGGGCAAGAACGGGGCGGGCACGCCGCCGTCCGCACGCCCGTCGACGCCGCCATCCGCGCGCCCGGCAACGCCGTCGTCCGGTCGCGCGACTTTTGACGAGCGCGGCGTGGCGGTCTGGGAATGGCAGGTGCAGACCGGTTCATTCGATCTCAACGCCAGCAGCCAGAAAGTCCGGGCCCTGACCGACATTGAGCTGTCGATCGAGGAACCGGCGACCCTGAAGAAGGCGCCGCCGCGCAAACCGCAGGGCTTCAACCCCTATGCCGAACCCGAGCCGCCGCCCCGGGTCAACCCGGGCGGCCGCAACCCCTACGCCAACGGGGCCAAGCAGCCGGAACGCGTGAGCTACAACCCGCACCGCGCCGCCGGCGCGCCCGCGATCAAGCCGCGGCCCGAAGTGGCGGAGCAGCTCGCCAAGCGTCCGGAGCCCGCGGAACCGCCGAAGCGCGGCCTGCTGTCGAGCCTCTTTGGGCGCGATCCCAAGAAGTGACCCTGGGCTAAGATCGGGGTCATGCGCTTTCGCGTCAGTCCCCGGATGCTCCGGATCGCGTTGAACCTCTGGCCGCCCTTTCGCGGCGCCGGCATCCGCGTGCGCACGATCGCCGCCGACTGGAGTCACGCCCGCGTCGAACTGCGCCAGGGCTGGTTCAACTCGAACTTCCATGGCGTGCATTTCGGCGGCAGCCTGTTCGCGATGACCGATCCCTTTCCGGCGCTTCTGCTGCAGCAGCAGCTCGGGCCGGACTACAAAGTCGTCGACCAGCGGTCACGGATCGAGTTCCTGAAGCCCGGCCTCGGCCGGCTGACCGTTGATACCCGCGTACCGGACGGTGAGGCCGAGCGACTGCGGCGCGCCGGCGAGAACG
>CAITAM010000005.1 GCA_903890265.1 uncultured Pseudomonadota bacterium
GGTGCCGCTCGTGCACGAGGGGGCGCTCGTCGCACTCCTCGTGCTCGGCGAGCCGCTCGTGCCGCAGCGCCTGACCTGGGAGGAGCTTGATCTCCTGCGTACCGCCGGCCGCCAGGCGGCGAGTTACCTCGCGCTCGAGCGCGCGGCGCGCGATCTCGCCGAGGCGCAGCAGTTCGCCGCGTTCAACCGCTTTGCGGCGTTCCTGATGCACGATCTCAACAACCTCGTCGCGCAGCAGCAGCTCGTCGTGCAGAACGCCGCGAAGCACCGCCACAACCCGGCCTTCATCGACGACGCGATCGAGACGATCGACCACTCGGTGAAGCGCATGACCCGGCTGCTCGCCCAGCTGAAAGCCGGCGCCGAGGAGGGCCCGACGCGGCTCGTGGCACTCGGCGCCGTGATCGAGGAGGTGCTCGGCTGCACCGGCGACCGCCAGCCGGTGCCGGTGCTCGAGGAACTCGCCCCGGACGTGGTGGTCGCCTGCAGCCGCGAACGGCTGGAAAATGCGCTGACGCACGTCGTGCGCAACGCCCAGGACGCGACGCCGGCCGGTGGCTCGGTGCGCCTCTCGCTGCGGCGCGAGGGCGGCGAGGCGGTGATCGAGATCGCCGACAACGGCCGCGGCATGACGCCGGAGTTCATGCGCACCCGGCTGTTTCGGCCCTTCGACAGCACGAAGGGCACGCAGGGCATGGGCATCGGCGCTTTCCAGGTGCGCGAGTTCGCGCGGCTGTCCGGCGGTTCGGTGCAGGTCGACAGCGCGGTCGATGCGGGTACCCGTTTTGTGATCCGGCTGCCACTCGCGGCCGCGATCGATGCAGTCTAAGGAGAGAGCGATGGCGACGACGGTAAAAAGCGCGGCCCCGGCCGACCGGCAGACGCTGCTCGTCGTGGAGGACGACCAGGGCCTCGTGCGGCAGCTGCGCTGGGGCTTTGACGGCTACGAACTGGTGACCGCGGGCAGCCGCGAGGAAGCGATCGCGGTCCTGCGCCGGGTCGAGCCCGCGGTCGTGCTGCAGGATCTCGGCCTGCCGCCCGACCCCGCGGGCACCAGCGAGGGCATGGCGACGCTCGGCGAGATCATGAGCCTGCGGCCGCAGACCAAGGTCATCGTCATGACCGGCAACGGCGACAAGGACAGCGCGCTGCGGGCCATCGCGAGCGGTGCCTGGGACTTCTATTCGAAGCCGCTCGATCTCGACGTGCTGAAAGTGCTGGTCGAGCGGGCCTTTCGCATCAGCGCGCTCGAGGCCGAGCACCAGCGGCTGATCGCCACCAAGGGCAACCAGCCGATCGCCGGCATCATCGCCAACGCCGAAGCGATGCAGGCGGTCTGCCGCAAGGTGGAAAAGGTCGCGCCGGCCGAGGTGTCGGTGCTCCTGCTCGGGGAGAGCGGCACCGGCAAGGAGGTGCTGGCGCGGGCGCTGCACGAGCTCTCCGCGAGGCGCAGCAAGCGCTTCGTCGCCATCAACTGCGCGGCGATCCCCGATCAGCTGCTCGAGGCCGAGCTCTTCGGCTACGAGAAGGGCGCCTTCACCGGCGCGGTGAAGACGACCCCCGGCAAGGTCGAGCTGGCCGACGGCGGCACGCTCTTCCTCGACGAGATCGGCGACATGCCGCCGGCGCTGCAGGCCAA
>CAITAM010000006.1 GCA_903890265.1 uncultured Pseudomonadota bacterium
CACTTCGCGGTAGTAGGCGACCGAGCGCGTGCCCTGCCCGGTCTTCGGCTCGCGCACGTGCACGTGCGCGAGCCGAAGACCGGGCAGGGCACGCGCTCGGTCGCCTACTACCGCGAAGTGATGCAGCGCGTGGCGGACAGCGGCGTCGACGTGATCCTGAACCTGACCACGGGCATGGGCGGCGATTTCACGCTCGGTGAGCCCGATCCGCTGGTCGCGGGACCCGGCACGGATTTTGTCGGGGCCGCCGAGCGGCTGGAGCACATCGAGGCGCTGCGCCCGCCGATCTGCAGCCTGGACTGCGGCAGCATGAACTTCGGCGACCAGGTGTTCATGAATTCCGTGGCTCACGTGCGCTACATGGCCGGTCGCATCCAGGCGCTGGGCGTGAGGCCGGAGCTCGAGGTGTTTGACCTCGGTCACGTTCGCCTCGCCAACCAGCTCGTGCGCGAGGGCCTCGTCGCGGCGCCTGCGCTCTACCAGGTGTGCCTCGGCGTGCCGTGGGGCGCGGGTGCCGACACCCGCTCGATGCAGGCCATGGTCGACACCCTGCCGCCGGGCGTGGTCTGGAGCGGCTTTGGCATCGGGCGCATGCAGATGCCGATGGTCGCGCAGGCGGTGCTGCTCGGTGGCAACGTCCGCGTCGGCCTTGAGGACAACCTCTATCTCGACAAGGGCAGGCTCGCGACCAACGCCGAGCTCGTGACCCGCGCGGTGGAGATTATCGAGCGCCTCGGGGCGAGCGTCATCACGCCGGCCGCGGCCCGCGAGCGCCTCGCGCTCGCGGCGGCCTGAGTGGCTCCCGCGATGGCGGTCCTTTTCAACGAACACGGCGGAGTGTGCCGATGAAGCGTATGCGCGAGTCCGAGGCCGGCTGGGTCCGGGATCCGGTCACCGGCCGGGGCCTGCCGAAGGTGGCCTACGGCCGTGGTATCTACGTCTACGACGTGCACGGCAACCGCTACATCGACGCCTCGGGCGGACCGGCGGTCTACTCGCTCGGTCACGGCAACGAGGAAGTGAACCAGGCGCTCAAGGATCAGCTCGACCGCATCGCGCACGGCTACCGCTATACCTTTACGAGCGATGCGCTCGAGGAGCTGGAGGCGTACATCACCCGCGGGTGTGGCGAGAATTTCAGTGACATGGTGTTCGTCACCGGCGGCTCCGAGGCGGTCGAAGGCGCGCTCAAGATCGCCCTGCAGTACCACACGGCGCGGGGCGATCGCTCGCGGCGGCGGTTCATCTCCCGCAAGCGCTCCTGGCACGGCAACACCCTGGGCGCACTCGGCGTGTCGGAGTTCCTGGACCGCAAGTCGGCCTTCGAGGGCGCGCTCGTGCCGGCGAGCCACGTCTCGGCGGCGAACGCTTACCGGCCGCCGCCCGGCGTCACGCCGGAGGGGATCGCGGCCCATTGCGCGGCCGAGCTTGCCGCCGAGATCGAGGCACAGGGCCCCGAGCGCATCGCCGCCTTCATCTTCGAACCGGTGGTGGGCGCCGCCGGCGGGGTGGTGCCCGCGCCGCCCGGCTACGCCCGCGCCATGCAGGCGGTCTGCGAGCGCTACGGGGTGCTGTTGATCGCCGACGAGGTGATGTGCGGCTCCGGACGCTGCGGCACCTGGCGGGCGCTCGAGTTCGATGGCGTCGAGCCGGACATCATGTCGATTGCCAAGGGGCTCGGCGGCGGCTACGTGCCGCTCGGGGCCACCGTGTACCACCGCCGGGTGGCGGACGTGCTCTACGACGTCGACGGCGGGCCGATGACCGGGCACACGTTCACCGGCCACACGCTCGCGTGCGCCGCCGGGGTCGCCGTGCAGCGGATCGTCGAGCGCGACGACCTGCTCGCGCGCGTGCGCCGCGGCGGGGAGTTCCTCCTCGGGCGCCTGCGCGAGGAGCTCGCCGACGTGGCCGAGGTCGGTGACGTGCGGGGACGCGGCTACTTCATCGGCGTGGAGTTCGTGGCCGACCGGCACACCAAGGCGCCGTTCCCCGCCGCGCTTGGCGTCTGTGCCGCCATCGTCCGCGCCGCGGCGGCGGACGGCCTGCTCTGCTACCCGTCACCCACCAACGTCGACGGTGTCAACGGCGACACGGCCATCCTCGCGCCGCCGTACAACACGAGCGATGACGAACTGGAGGAGATCGCGCTGCGTTTCTGTCGCGCGGTGCGCCAGACGATCACCAAGGTTCGCGCCGCCGGCTGACGGCGCGGCTGGCGCTCAGGGCACGTGACCGGCGAGGAAGGGCGCCGGATCCACGAACGCGTGATTGAGTATCACGCTGAAGTGCACGTGCGGGCCGGTGACGCGACCGGTGGCGCCCGACAGGCCGAGCCGGTCGCCGGCACGAACCGTGTCACCGGCGTGGACGTCGATCGCCGAGAGGTGGCAGACGAGGGTCATGAAACCCCCGCCGTGATCGACGATCACGGTGTTGCCGTTGAAGAAGTAGTCCGCCGTGTCCACCACGACGCCATCCGCGGCGGCGACGACCGCGGTGCCGCTCGGCGCGGCGATGTCCATCCCGCTGTGCGGTCGCCGGGCCTGGCCGTTGAAGACCCGGCGGCTGCCGAAGGTCGTGCTGCGCGGCCCCGGCACGGGTGGCACGAGGCGAAGGCGCGCCGGCAGCGGTTCGCGGTAGGCCGCGAGCACCTCGTCCATGTGCGCCTGCTCCCGGGCGTAGCGCGTGGCATCGCTCGCGGACAGATCGACGTGTTTTGGCGCGACGCTCAGTTTCTCGGTGCGGTAGCTGTAGCTGCCGACGCGAAACGGCACCGCGCGCGGCGCGCTGGCGGCCGCACTGCCGGTCGGCGGGCCGGCGCTGACGGTGAGCGTCGCGGGACCGGGCGTGGCGGCGAGCGGTACGCCGAGCACGGCGAGTGCGCGGCCGGCGACGGGCAGCACGAGGACCCGCTGCGCGCCAAAGGTCGCGACGGGCAGTGGCGAGGTCGCGGCGCCAAGATCGAGGGTCAGGATGCCGCCCGGCACCGTTTCGCCGGAGGCGGTCGCGAGCGGTGGGGCATCGCCCGTGGTTTGCGCGCCGCGGGCCGCGGCGTCCGGCGCGACCCACGCCAGCAGAAGGTACAGGACGAGCGGCCACGCGCCGGCCATCGGGCACTGCGGTCGTAACGCGCGGTTTGCTAGCATAGGGTTCATCACTCAGTCAGCGAGGCCTGCGATGTACGATTACCGCGCACCCCGACGGGATATGCAATTCGTGCTGCACGAGGTCCTCGCCGCGAGCGACGTGCTGGCGCGCCTCGGTCGCGCGGACATGGACCGCGAGACCCTCGACTCGATCCTCGAGGAGGGTGCGCGCTTTGCGGAGACGGTGCTCTCGCCGCTGAACGTGAGCGGCGACCGGGCCGGTGTCGTCGTGGCCAACGGGGTCGTGACCGAGCCGCCGGGGTTTGCCGCCGCGCACCGCCAGTTCGTCGACGCGGGCTGGCCGGCCATCGGCGCGGATCCCGAGTTCGGTGGCCAGGGCCTGCCGACGCTCGCGCACCTCGCGCCCGGGGAAATGTTCGTCTCCAGCGCCATGGCCTGGCGCATGTGCAGCGGCCTGTCGGACGGCGCGGCGCGTGCCATCCACAAGCACGGCACGCCGGAACAGAAGGCGGCCGTGCTGCCGAAGCTCACGCGCGGGGACTGGACGGGCACCATGTGCCTCACCGAGCCACAGTCCGGCACCGACCTTGGTCTCATGCGCACGCGCGCGGTGCCGGATCCGGCCGGCGGCTACCGCATCACGGGCACCAAGATCTACATCACGTGGGGCGACCACGGGATGACGGATAACATCGTGCACCTCGTGCTCGCCAAGAGA
>CAITAM010000007.1 GCA_903890265.1 uncultured Pseudomonadota bacterium
GGCAAGAGCACGCTGCTCAATCTCATCGGCGGCCTCGATCGCCCGAGCGGGGGCACCATCGAGGTGGCCGGCGAGCGCATCGACACGCTCGGCGATGCGGGACTCGCCCGCTGGCGGGCGCGCAACGTCGGCTTCATCTTCCAGGCCTACAACCTGCTGCCGGTGCTGAGCGCCGAGCGCAACGTCGAACTGCCGCTGCTGCTGACCGGACTGCCGGCCGCCGAGCGGCTGCGCCGGGCGCGCGCGGCGCTCTCGCTCGTCGGGCTCGCCGACCGCGCCCGCCACCGGCCGGCCGAGCTGTCCGGTGGCCAGGAGCAGCGGGTCGGCATCGCGCGGGCGATCGTGACCGATCCGCTGCTCTTGCTGTGTGACGAGCCGACCGGTGACCTCGACCGCAAGGCGGGCGATGCGGTCCTTGATCTCTTCGACGCCCTGAACCGCGAGGCCGGCAAGACCGTGCTCATGGTGACGCACGATCCGCGCGCGGCCGAGCGGGCGCGACGGACGGTACACCTCGACAAGGGCGTGCTGGTCGCCTCCGCCGCCTGATGTGGACGCTCTGGCCCCTGCTGTTCGCGACGCTGTCACGGCACCGGCTGCGCCGGGCCTTCACGATCGGCTCGATTGCAGTCGCTTTCCTGCTCTACGGCCTCCTCTCGGCCGTCGAGTTCGCGTTTCTCGGGCGGGTCGAGCTCGTTGGCCAGGACCGGCTGATCGCGACCCACAAGACCTCGATCATCGAGTCGCTGCCGCGCTCGTACCTCGGTCGCGTGCGGCAGTTCGACGGCGTGCAGGGTGCGGCCTCGTTCAGCTGGTTCGGCGGCTATTACCAGGACCCGAAGCAGGCGCTGCCGGTGTTCGCGGTGGATGAAAATTACTTCGAGCTCTACCCCGAGATCGATGTCGCGCCGGCGGCACTCGCGGACTGGCAGCTCGACCGGTCGGCGGCGATGGTCGGCACCGGCACGATGCGCCGCTACGGCTGGAAGGTGGGCGACGTCGTGCCGCTGCGCTCCAACATCTTCCAGCGGACCGACGGCCGCGCCGAGTGGCCGGTGCGCGTCGCCGGCACCTATTCGCGGCGCGAGGACGACCGCAACGACGGCATCCTGCTGCACTACGAGTACTTCAACGAGGCGCGCAGCTTCGGCCGCGACGGCATCGGCTGGATGATCATCCGCCTGCGTGACCCCGCGGCCGGCCCGACCGTGGCGCATGGCATCGACGCGATGTTCGCCAATTCGCCGGCCGAAACGCGGACCTCGAGCGAGAAGTCGGTCACCCAGTCGTTCGCCAACCAGCTCGGCGACATCGGCGCGATCATCCGGTTCGTGGTGGGGGCGGTCTTTTTCGCGATGCTGCTCGTCACCGCCAACACCATGGCCCAGTCGGTACGCGAGCGGACGCCGGAGTTCGCGGTGCTGAAGACGCTCGGCTTCAGCGACACGGCGGTGCTCGGCCTCGTGCTCGCGGAGTCGCTGCTGCTCGCGGTGGTGGGCGGCGCGGCAGGCCTTGGCCTCGCGCTCGCCGTGACCCGCGGCCTGCACGCGACCCTGTCGCAGTTCCTGCCGAACTTCCGCCTGACGGGGGCCGCGTGCGCGGCGGGGGTCCTCTACATGCTGCTGCTCGGCCTGCTGGCCGGTGCCTGGCCCGCGTGGTCGGCGATGCGCCTGCGCATCGTCGAGGCGCTGAGGCGCGGCTAGCGATGGGCACCGCCAGTGAAATCGCCGGTGTCACGCTCATGAACCTGCGCAACATCCCGGCGCGCCTTGGCCCGTCCCTGGTCGCGGTGCTCGGGGTCGGCGGGGTCGTCGCGGTGCTCTGCGCGACGCTCGCGATCCGTGCCGGATTCCACGCGGCACTCGGCGAGACGGGCGCCGCCGACGTCGCGATCGTCACCCGTGCGGGCTCCGATGCCGAGCTGTCGTCCAACCTGTCGAGTGACGAGATGACGGTCCTGACCGACGCCACGGCCATCGTCCGGGTCAACGGCGTGCCCGCCGCGTCGCCCGAACTGTACGTCCTCGTCGACCTGCTGACCCGCGGCAAGGGCACGCCGGCGAACGTGCCGCTGCGCGGTGTGGGCAGCGAGGCGACCGTGGTCAGGCGGCACTTTCGGATCAGCCACGGGCGCCTGTTCAAACCGGGCCTGTTCGAGCTGATCGTGGGGCGCGGCGCGGCGGCGAATTTTCGCCACGTGGCGATCGGTGAGACGCTGACGCTCGGTGGCACCCCGTGGCGGGTGGTGGGCGAGTTCGAGGACGGCGGCAGCGTGACGGAGTCGGAGCTGTGGACGGATGCCACCGTGCTGCAGGGGGCCTACCGGCGCGGCAACGGCTACCAGTCGCTGCGGGCGCGGGTGGCGGACGAGGGCGGTATCGCCAGGCTTGCCGCCGAGTACGGTCGCGACCCGAGGCTCGACGTGTCGGTGCGCTCCGAGCGTGAGTATTACGCCGCCCAGGCGAAGGTGCTGACGACCCTCATCAGTTCGCTCGGTGGCATCATCGTGGTGCTGATGGGGCTGGGCGCCGTGTTCGCCGCGCTGAACACGATGTACTCGGCGGTGGCATCCCGCACCCGGGAGATCGCGACGCTGCGCGCGATCGGCTTCGGTGGCCTCGCGGTTCTCGTCAGCGTGCTGGCCGAGTCGATGCTGCTCGGTCTCGCCGGCGGCGTGCTCGGTGCGGCCGCCTGTTATTTCGCCTTCGACGGATTCGAGGCCTCGACCCTGAATTTCCAGACCTTCAGCCAGCTCGCCTTTGCCTTCCACGTGACGCCGTCGGTCATGCTGTCCGGGATCGGCTACGGACTCGTGCTGGC
This sequence comes from uncultured Pseudomonadota bacterium, assembly GCA_903890265.1. Taxonomy (GTDB): domain Bacteria; phylum Pseudomonadota; class Gammaproteobacteria; order Steroidobacterales; family Steroidobacteraceae; genus CAIKMS01. Next base: position 2,821 of record CAITAM010000007.1, read on the forward strand.
GCTGTTCGGCGGCATCGGTCCCGGGCTTCGCGCCGCGCGACTGCCGGTCACGCAGGGCCTGCGCGCGTGAGCGGGCGCCCGTCGTGGCCGCGGTGGGGCAGCGGCCTCGCGCGTCGCCGGCTGCCGGGGCGGCTGCCCTTGTTGCTGCCCCTGCTGCTCCTCACGGCGCGGCCCGCGCCCGGCGCGGCCGAGGTCGCGGACCTCGGCGACCTCGATGCGCGGATCGAGTACGCCTACTACGCCGCGGACGGCCGGACGCTCGACAGCCTCGTCGACGAGGCGCGCTCGATCGCTGCGGGCAGCCACCGCTGGGCAGGTTATGCGCTCGCCCACGTCGAGTTCCGGCGGGCAGCGCTCTCGGCGGAGCGGGGCGACGCCGCCGCCGCCGA
>CAITAM010000008.1 GCA_903890265.1 uncultured Pseudomonadota bacterium
CCATGCGTAAAACGCTTGCGGCCGCCCGGGGGCGGCCGCAAGACTGATCGTTCACACCGCGCCGCGCTTTTCGCACGCGGCGCCGTGTCCCGCCGCTCAGTAGCGGTAGGTTCCCGTCACGCCGATCGTCAGCGGCCGCACGCCACGACCGAAGTACAGCGTGTCGGTCTGGTTGCTGTAGATGTCACGCGCCGTGAAGAGCTGCGGATGGGCATTGGTCAGGTTGTTGCCGTACACGGACAGGTCGACACCGTTGTAGCGGATACCGGCCCGCAGGCTGAGGTTGGTCGTCGACGGCAGGCCCGGGATCGTCGTGTCGTAGCTGCCGTTGTTGCCGTTCTGGATCGGCAGCAGGCGGGTCTGCGCCGTCGCGTGCTGGAAGTCGAGGCGCGCATAGGGCACCGAGTTGTTCCAGACCGCGAACTTGTACTCACCCGAGGCCGTGAACGACCACGGCGCGCCCACGAGCGCGTCGCCCTTGGTCGCGATCGGACCCACCGGCTGCGCCCCGCCGAGGCAGGTGTCGTTGCCCGACACGGTCAGGCTGCCGGCGCACGAGGTCTTCGTCAGGTACGCATCCGTGTAGGCCGCCGTCACGTCCAGCGTAAGCGCCTCGATCGGCCGGTACGTGATCTCAATGTCACCGCCCTGGCTCTTCGCGGCACCCAGATTGGCCGTGAACTGCTCACCGCACGAGGCGAGGTAGACGTTCTGCTGGATGTTCTTCCAGTCCACGTAGAAGAGGCTGGCGTTGATCTGCAGCTTGCGATCAAGCAGCGTGTTCTTGGCGCCGAGCTCGTAGCTCCAGAGGCTGTCCGAGTCGTACTTTTCCGGCGCCCCGGTGATGCCGAGGGCCGACAGCGAACCACCGCAGATCTGCCCGACGCCGACGTTCGGACCACCCGGCCGGAAGCCCTTCGACGCGCTGGCGTAGAACAGATTGTCGCGGCTCGGCTGGTAGCTCAGCACGAGCTTGGGCGTCAGCGGCTTTTCGCTGGCGTTCGAGTTCGTGATGATCGTTTCACCCAGGAACGGCCCGGTCTCGCTGACGCGGCCCGAGTAATCGAGCTTCGAGTAGCGAAGGCCGGCCGTGGCCTTGAACGTGTCCGTGAACTTGAAGGTCGCCTCACCGAAGATGGCGATCTGCTTGTCGACCACCTCGTTCAGCGGGCCGTTGTAGATCGTGCCGCCCGGGCACGGCAGCGAGGCCGGGCAGAGCGTGGCGCCGGAGTAGTCAAAGATTTCCTGCGGCAGCGTCGGATCGACGATCGTCTCGAAGACGTTTTCCTTGAGGTGGGCGAAGAACAGGCCGCCGCTCCAGGTGAGCCGCGAGGACGCGTCCTTCGACGAGAGGCGGATCTCCTCGTAGAAGTTACGCTGCGAGTCAGCAAACGGCGCCGACCCCGCCGCCTGCGGCGTGTGCGGGAACGTGTCCGGCAGCTCGCCGAACGAGGCCCACGTGGCGCGCAGGTACTGCGTGTAGTCCGAGGTCGACGACTGGTTGCGCGCGAGGTACGCGGTGTTCGAGTAGAGTTCAGCAAAACCGACGTCCCACTTCACCTTGACCGCGGTCAGCGAGAACGGGTCGCTGCTCGGGTTGCGCTGCTGGTTGCCGTTGCGATAGACCCCGGACGACGGATCGGACAGCGCGACCCAGTACGCCGCCGTGTCGTTGATGTCGAGCTTCTGGTAGTAGAACGACGGGGTGATTTCCAGCGTGTCGTTGACCTTCCAGCCGAGCGCGGCACGGAAGGTGAAGGTCTGCTGCCAGTTGGCGTTCGATTCCGTGGTGCTGCCGTTGTAGACCGGGTTCGGCGTCTGCGGATTGGCCGTCGGCACCAGGTTGTAGCCTGCCCGGTCGACCCAGCCGCCATCGCGGCGGAACGCGGCGCTGACGCGAAACGCGAGCTTGTCCTCAATGATCGGCGCGCCGAACGCGGCGCCCGTCTCGTAGCTTGCCGCGGCGCTCTTCGTCTGCGAGACGTCGCCGCGGATGTAGCCGCTGCTCTTGTGGAAGTCGGGATCCGGCGAGATGAAGCGCACGACACCGCCCTCGGCGCCCGCGCCGAAGGTTGTGCCCTGCGGGCCGCGCAGCACCTCGACGCGATCGAGGTCAAAGAGCTGCGGGAACGGGTTGACCGAGCCGAAGCCGAGGTGGCGGGTCTGGATCGGGGTGTCGTCGATGTAGATGCCGGTGGTCGACGTGCCGGCGGCGGAGTCGACACCACGGATGTTGATGTTCGAGCCTTCGTCGTTGTAGTTGCCGGACGAGCTGAAGCCCTGGCGCTGGAACGTGATGCCCGGCGACAGGCGCGACAGGTCGTCGATGCTCTTCGTGCCCTGCGCGTCGAGCTTCTCCTGGCTGAAGGCGCTGACGCTGATGGGGACGTCGTTCAGTCGCTCTTCGCGACGGGTCGCGGTCACGACGACCTCTTCGAGGCCGACGCTGGCGGCCGGCGCGGGCGGCGCATCGGCGGCCATCGCGGCAAACGAACACTGCAGAAGCACGCCCGACACGCAGGCCGCCAGGTTACGCAAATCTCGTGACATCAAAGCTCTCCCGTTCACTGGTGCCGACCGCCATGGGTCGGCTGACTGGCTGAATTCTGTCGCTCGTCCGCGTCCGCCGGGACCCGCAGGCAACCCCGCCGAAGCCCCCGTCGCATCGTCTCTGTGGCGCGCACACCACGGTGGGCTTCGGGCGCCGCACGGTTAAACGTACCTGAAAAATCTGCCACGCACTACTCGCTGGGCCCGCTAGCGCCGTGGTTTGCACGACGCCCATCGACAGCCGGCGCGAGGCTGCACCACGATCGTGCGGCCGTCGTGGCGTGCGCGCCTCAGCGGTGCAGGGCGGGATCAAGCGCCTCGTTAAGAACCCGCGCGATCCGCATGCCGGCCTCGACGAGCAGCTCCGGCATCATCGCCGTGGCATGCGCCACGTAGTCTGGCGACAGCTCGACCGGTGACTTCGGTGCCTCGTCGCACGGCACGCCGGACAGCGGCCCGTACACGTCGTCCACCGCGCGCTGGTACGATTCGGCCATCCAGTCCTGGACGGTGCCGGCCTGCCAGTCCTTGAGCGACGGCCGACGGGCGGCGAGCCAGGCGCTCGCGGCGTCGTGCGGCGTCTGGGCGCCGAGCGCTTCCCGCACGAAGGCGGTGTCCCAGGCGGCGTGCAGCGGGAGCACCCGCCCGTCGGGCAGCC
>CAITAM010000009.1 GCA_903890265.1 uncultured Pseudomonadota bacterium
AACCTTCACGGTTTCTTAATCAGAACTCACTGGCAGCGCAACGCTTGCCGACTACTCTTCTCACACGGACACGATCACTCGTGTTTAAGAGTCCCGGAGTCGTCTGATGAACACCGCCACCGTACTGACCGACACGTCGCGAACCCTGCTCGCCGATGGCAGCGTCGAGCGCGTGGCCGTGGCACCGCTCGCCGATCCGTACGCGCGCTGGCACGGGCACGTGGCGCGCGTCGTGGTCGCTGCCGGTTCGGTGGCGGCCGTGTCGGCGTTCGTCGGTAACCGCGTCAGCCCGATCTGGGGCACCGACCGCGCGGCGCAGCGCCGCCGCACCCGCCGCTGACGCATCCGGCGGCCGTCAGGCCGCCCGGTCGGCCCGCCGCTCGACGCGGACCCGGCGCACCAGGTACACCACGATCAGCACGTTCAGGACCAGGACGGAAAACGTCACGGGCCTGAATCGCGTCACGACCTCAAAGAGCTCGACCGGGATCAAAAGCGACGTCACGATCACGGTCAGGTACTCCGCCCAGCGCCGGCCGCGCCACAGGCCGTAGCCCTCGACCAGGAACAGGCAGGCGTAGACGACCGAGGCAAAGCTCAGCAGGTGCAGGTGCACCGGGCTCAGGCGATTGACCCGCTCCAGCAGCTGTCGCATGAGGTACTGGCCGAACGCCGAGCGCAGCGTCTCGATCCAGGCATCGACCTGCAGCTCGAACGCCGGGTTCAGGAACTTCAGCAGCCCCCACGCCGTGACGAGCAGCAGCAGGGCCTTGCCAAGCTTGAAGATCGCGACGGCGCGGAGGAACCGGTCCTGGCCGGGGTCGGCCGGGATCGGGCCGAAGCCGGGGCGGGCGGTGTGGGGCAAGGTCGTGTCCACGCAGGGCCGGGCATGCGGCGGCAGATCATCATAGTCGATCAGGCACGGGCAGGCCCCGCCCCGGCGGACGGTGCCGCGTCGTCGGTCGCCACCGGCGGCGGCAGCAGCTTGTACATCACCGGGGTGACCAGGCGCGCCAGCAGCGTCGAGGACAGCAGGCCGCCGATGATCACGATGGCGAGTGGCGAGTAGAGCCCCGACCCCTGCAGCGCCAGCGGCAGCAGCGAGCCGATGGCGGTCGCCGAGGTCAGCAGGATCGGCAGGAAGCGGACTTCGCCGGCCTGGAGGATCGCCGCATCGAGCGCCGCGCCGTCGCGGCGCAGCCGGTTGGTGAAGTCCACGAGCAGGATCGAGTTTTTGATCTCGATGCCAACGAGCGCGATCATGCCGATAACAGCGGTGAACGAGAGCGTATAGCCGCTTACCAGGAGCCCCAGCAGCGCGCCGCTGATGCCGAGCGGGATGACCCCGAGGACGATCAGCGTCGAGCGGAAATTGCCGAACTCGAGGACGAGCACGGCGAGGATGCCAAACGACGCGACCAGGATGGCCGGCAGGATGCCGCCGAAGCTTTCCTGGCTCGCCTCCACCTCGCCTGCGGCGACGAAGCGGTAGCCGGGCGGCAGGTGAATGGCGCCCAGTCCGGCCAGCACCTGCTGGGTGACCGCGGCGGTGTTGTAGCCCGCCTGGGTGTACGCCGAGACCGTCACCACGCGCTCGCGGTTGTGCCGGTCGATGACGTTGGTCGCGGTCTCGAAATGCGGGTTGGCGATCTGCGCGAGGGGAATCTCCCGACCGCTCGCGCTCGCGACCTCGATTTTCTTCAGCGCGTCGATCGACGGTCTTTCCTGCATCGGCAGGCGCAGCGTGATCGGGTATTCCTCGCCGTTGGCCTGCCGGAACGAGCCCACGGTCTGCCCGGCGACCGCCAGGCGCACCGTGCGGTTGGCCTCGAGCGGGGAGACCCCGAACAGGGCCGCCTTGTCGGTGTCGATGCCGAGGTTGAGGTCCGTACGGGACAGCCGGACGGGGTTGTTGACGTCCCGGGTGCCGGGTGTCGACTGCAGCAGCCGCTCGACGGCAAGCGCGAGGTCGCGCAGCGTGTTGAGATCCGGTCCCACGATGCGGATGGCCACCGGCGCGTCGATGGGCGGGCCGTTCTCGAACTGCAGGACACTGAGGCGGGCTGCCGGGTAGCGGTTCAGGCGCTCGCGCAGGGCGGCCAGGAGCTTCGGCGTCGCGTGCGTGTCGTAGTCCTTCAGCTCGACGAAGATCTCGCCGACGTTCGGCGTCGTGCCCTGCGGGTAGATGTTGTAGTAGACGTACGGAGTGCCGTGGCCGACGTGGGTGAACCACTGCCTGACCTCGGGCATCCGCCGCAGCTCGTCCTCGGCAAAGCGCAGCGCCGCGTCCGTCGCGGCGAGGCTCGCCCCGTCCGGGGCCTTGGCCCTGATCAGGAACTGCGGCGTATCGGCCGACGGGAAGAGCGAGAAGCCGATCAGCGGCACGGTCGCGAGCGTGGCGACAAAGACGCCGGCGGCCACCACGACCGTCAGGCGCGGTCGCCTGAGCGCGTAACCGAGCGCCGGGCCGTAGACGCGATGAATGAGACCCATCAGCCGCTCGAGGAGCCGTTCGGCGAACGCATCAAAGCGTGCGACCAGCCGGCCCACCGGGCCTCGTTCGCGAACCTTCCCGTCACCGAGCATCCGACTGGCGAGGAACGGGATGACGGTCAGCGCAACCGCAAGCGACGCCATGATCGTAAAGAGCACCGCCGCCGGCAGTGAGCGGATGAACTCGCCGGCGCCTTCGGGCAGGAACAGCAGCGGCAGGAAGCCGAGCATCAGCGTTGCCGTGCAACCGAGCACGGCCAGCGCGATCTGGTCGGTGGCGAGGATCGCGGCATCGATCCGCGAGTGCCCCTCGCGCAGGAAACGGGCGATGTTCTCGACGACGACAATGGAATCATCGACCAGCAGGCCGAGCGCCACGACGAAGCCCGCGATCGACAGCTGGTTGAGGCCGTAGCCGGCGAAATGCAGCGCCGTCAGGCCGATGGCGAGCGACAGCGGGATGGAGATCATGACGACCCCGGCGGCGCGAAGGCCGAGAGGCAGCAGCGTCAGGGCGACGATCGCGATCGCCAGGACGAAATCACCGCTCAGGCGTGACAGTCGCCGCGCGACGTTGTGCGACTGATCAAAACCACGCTCGAGCCGGATGTCGGCCGGCAGCCTTGGTGCAAAGGCATCCAGCTTGGCGTAGATGCCGTTGCGCACCGTGAAGACGTTCTGCCGATCCTTCTGGCTTGCGGTAACGAAGACGGCGCGCTTGCCGGAATAACGGCCGACATAGGCCTGCTCCTCGGTGGCCCAGCTTACTTCAGCCACGTCACCGACCCTGACCACGCCGCTCTTGGTCGCGGCGACGACGGTGCGGCGGACTTCATCGAGCGACCGGTAAGACCCCGACGTGCGCAGGTTGAAGCGCCGTTCGGCGGTGGACACCGCGCCGCCCGGCACGTTGACAGCCTGGCCCTGGACCGCGTTGACGACCGAGTTAAGCGGTACGCCGACGGTCGCGAGGCGCTCAAGGTCGACGCCGACCCTGACCTCCGGCTGCGGCAGTGCCCAGATCTCCGCGTGCCGCACGCCGGGTACGGCCTCGAGTGCGTCCTTGAGGTCGCGCGCGACGCGATCCAGGGTCTGGTAGCTCGCGCTGTCCGAGACGAGCGCGATCTTGACGATATTGACGGTACCCGGGTTGTCCTTGCGGATGTCGACGTGGCCGAGGTCGGCGGGCAGCGTCGAGCGGATCCGGTCGAATTCCCGGATGACGTCATCCTGCTTCTTCTCGGCATCGCCGCCGTAGTAGAACTCCGTGTGGATGCTGGCGAGACCGTCGAAGGCGGAGCTCTCGATCTTCTTGACGTTATCAAGCGAGTTGATCGCATCCTCGATGGGCTTGATGACGAGCCGCTCGATGTCAGCGGGCGTGGCGCCCGGGTAGATGATCGTCATCGTCACCGCCGGAAAGGGGAAGGTCGGGTCCTCCGAGCGGGGAATGGTCAGCAGCGTCGAAATGCCGAGCGCGACCAGCAGGCCGAAGATGACGAGGGTGAACTGCCAGCGGCGAACCGCGAATGCCCAGATACGCATGGTGGCTCCTTGCTCAGCGCGTCGGGGTCGCGTCGGCGACGATCACGTGCTCGCCGTCGTTGACGAAGGCACCGCCCTCGACCACGACACGTTCACCGGCGGCGAGGCCCTCGCTGACGGCGATCCGGTCGCCGTCCGCGTTGCCGAGACGAACGTTGCGCCGGTGCACGACTTCGCCGTTGGCATCGAGCACGTAGACGTAGGCGTGGTCGCCGTCGGCCTCGACCAGCGCCGTCAGGCGCACCACCGGCAGGCGACGGGCGTCCTTAGCCGTACGGGCAATGTCGATCTTGGCCACCATGCCCTGCGCGAACGGCGCGCCGTTCGGTTCGACCTTGAATTCGACCGTGTAGGTGCCGCTCTGTGCCTCGGCGGTGGAGCCGATGCTGGTGACGGTCGCGGCAAAGCGCTGACCCGGGAAGGCATCCAGTGCCACCTCGCCCCGGTCACCGACGTGCACGAGGACCACGTCGCGGTCGGCGAACGCACCACGGACGATCCAACCGCGGTCGAGGCTGCTCACCGACAGGACCGGCTGGCCGGGCTGGACGAGTTCATGGGCCTGGGCGAGCTTGCGCAGGACGACACCGTCCGCGGGCGCCTCGATGCGGGCGTAGCGGGCGTTGAACGTCGCGGCGGCGAGTCCCGCCCGAGTCGTCGCCGCGGCCGTGCCGAGGTCATCAAGCTGCTCGCGCGTCGCGACGCCGTCGTCATAGAGCGCCTTGCCGCGCGCGTAGTCGCGACTGGCCTTGTCAAAAGCCTCCTGGGCCTGGCGCACCTGCGCCTCGACCTCGGTGCCGTGCAGGCTCGCCAGCAGCTGGCCCTTGCGGACCACCGTGCCCTCCTCCACCCCGATCGAATCGATGACGCCCCCGACCTTGAAGGAGAGCCGGACTTCGTCCTTCGGCGACAGCACGCCGACCACGCGCAGACGGTCCGCCAGCGCGTCCTCGCCGACCGTGGCGACGGCTACCGTGCGCCGCGGCGCGGCCACCGTCGGGGGGGCTTGGCGGGTACAGCCCTGGAGCACGGTGAGTAGTGCGATGGCGAGCGGGATGGCCAGTGAGCGGGCAAGCGGGCGGGCAAGCGGGCGGGCAAGTGGGCTGGCGAGGCGGGTCATGGCGAATCTCCGGTGCGGGTGCCGCGCAGGGTTCGGTCGGCGCGGCCTGTGGCGTAGTCGAGCTCGGCGAGGCTTGAGAGGGCCTGGAAGCGGGTCCGGTTGAGATTGAGCGCGGCGTCGGTCAGCGCGCGCCGCGCATCGATGAACTCGGCCTGGTTGATCGCGCCGAGGTCACGCTTCTTCTGGCTGATGGCGAATGCCGCGCGCGACGCCTCGAGCCGCTTCCTCGCGGTATCGATCGAGGCTCGGGCGGCGACGAAATCCTGCAATGCCTGCTGCACCTCGAGGCGGACCCGGTTCTCCGTGTCCTGACGCTGGAAGTCCACCTGCGAGAGCTGGGCGTGCGCACGCGCGACCGAGGCACGATCGCCACCGCCGTCGAACAGGTTAAAGCGCATGACCACCGACGCCAGCACGTAGCGGTCGCTCGCGGACACACCGTAGGTTTCGCCCTGGATCCCGGATTCGAAGTTGAAACCCACGGTGGGCCTGAAGCCGGCCCGCGCGAGTGCTTCGCCCGCGCGAGCGGCGGCGCTCGCGGCATCGAGTTCCTTCAGTTCACGGCGCTGGCGCAGGGCCTCGTCCGTCAGCCGGGCCAGCGCGCCCATGGGGTTGCCCTCGCTCTGGCCGAGAAACTCGCGTTCATCGAGGTCGCGCACGTCGGCAATGGCCACGGGCGTGTCGAGTGGCGCATTGCGCAGCAGGTTGACGTAGGCGCGGCCGATATCGCGCGCGTTCGCTGCGGTCAGGCGGCGCTGCTCGGTTTCCAGCACGTCGGCCTCGGCGCGATAGACGAGATCGCGGGTCGCCTTGCCGTTGCGGTTGAGGCTGTCGTTCACCTTGAGGTTCTCGCGCGCCAGCTCGAGCGTGGCATCGAGTACGTCGACATCGGCCGTGGCGGCGAGCAGTCGCAGGTAGGCCTGCTGCATGTCGCGCACCACGCGCTCACGCAGCGCATCGCGACCCAGGTTCGCGCTGTCGAGTTCGGCCACGGCGTAGTCGCGATTGGCCGCGATCCGCGGGTCGTAGAGCGGCTGGTTGAGGACCAGCTTCGTTTCCTGTTCCCGGTGGCGGAGAAACGGGATCTGCTGGTTGGCGACACTCGGGTAACGGCTGCCGGGTTCAAGGCGCTCGAGGGCGGCGTAGATCGGGTTCACGAGGTCACCGACCGGCACGTCGATCGTGCGGCCACCGTGTGCGGCCGAGTAGCGCGCATCGAGGTCCAGCACCGGCCAGAAGCGCGCACGGGCCTGGTCGAGGGCCGCGAGTCGATCCGCGACGCCGGCGCCGGCCGCGCCGAGTTCGAGGTTGCGTGCCAGCGCGGCATCGGTGAGTTCGCGCAGGACCGGCGCGAGCGCGACGTGCGTTGTCGGCTCCGCCCCGGGCAGCGGTCCGCCACCGGGCTCGGCGCCGGCAAGGCCCGTGGCGAGCGCGACCGCGAGTGCCGCGAGGCCGCTCGCGGTGCGTCGTACCGGGCGTCCGTAGGCATTCGTGTACTTATTAGACATGTGTCTATTTCCGGGTAAAAAAAGATCAGTTTTTCGGTGTCATCGCGAGGCGCAGGGCGCAGAAGGCGTTGTCGTAGAGCGCCTCTGCCTTGAGACCGAAGCGCGCCAGCTCCTCGCCCTTGGTCATGGCAATCTGGATCACGCCGTGCGTGCAGCCCCAGAGGGTGATCGCAAACACCGCCGGGTCGCCAACCGCGGGGCTGATGCTGCCGTCGGTCAGGCCCACCACGACGGCGCCGGCGACCTCGGCCAGCACGGCATCGCCCGCGGCCTGGCAACTTTGCAGCGTCCCATCGGGTTCCGGCGTGCTGGTCGCGCCAGGCCGGGCCTGGAAGCGTGCGCAGGCGTCAAAGCGGTGCGGTGCGGCGAGCGCCCACTCGACGTAGGCCCTGCCCACGGCCTCGACCTTGTCGATGCCGACGCTGCGGCTCTGCACGGCGATGGCAAAGCGGCGCCGTAGGTCGCTCATCGCGAGCTCTGAAATCGCGAGAAGCACGTCGTCCTTGTCACGGAAGTAGACGTACAGCAGGGCCCGCGAGAGGCGGGCCTGGCGGGCAATCTGGTCCATGGTGACCGCGTCCCAGCCGCGCCGGGCGTACAGGTCCTCGGCCGCCGTCAGGATTTCCTGGCGGCGCCGCTCCCGCTCCTCTTCTCGGCGCTGGACGACGTACGACATGGCCATAAATTAGCGCTTTGTTGACATCGTGTCAACAACCAAACAGGCGTCCAGTCTGGCCTCGGACGACGCGCCCGCTCCGCTCGCCCGCGGCCCATGCCGCGAGGTGCCGCGCGAGCTGGTCGAGGCCCCGTTGCCGGGATTCGCGCGCCCCCCACGCGGTGTGCGGCGTGATGATGACGTTCACGAGGTCGGGGCTGAGGAGCGGGTTGCCGCTGACCGGCGGCTCCTCCTCGAGCACGTCGATCCCGGCCCCGCCGAGCCGGCCCTCGCGCAGGGCGCTCGCCAGCGCCGCGGCATCGACGAGGCCGCCGCGCGCGGTGTTGATAAGAATCGCGTCCGGCTTCATGAGCGAAAGCTCGCGGGCGCCGATCAGGTGCCGTGTCTCGGGCGTCAGCGGGCAGTGCAGGCTGAGGACGTCCACCACCGGCAGCAGCTCGTCCAGATCGTAGCGGCCGGCTACCGCCGCGCCGCCCGGCCGGTTCGCCACCCGGACCTCCATGCCGAACGCGGTGGCGAGCCGGGCAACGCCCTGGCCCAGGCTGCCGTACCCGACAATACCGAGCACGAGACCGGTCAATTCGCGGATGGAGCGGTCGCGGATGGAGGCAGGGGCGTGCTGCCAGAGGCCGGCCTTCAGGTCACGGTCGTATTCGACGAGATGGTGGTTGAGCGCAAGCAGCGTGGCAAAGACGTGTTGCGCGACCGAGGGCGTGCAGTAGTCGACCACGTTGATCACGGCGACGCCGTGCCGTTGCGCGGCGCCGAGGTCGATATGGTTGGTGCCGGTCGAGGTAAGGGCAATCGCCTTGAGTTTGGGCGCAGCGGCGAATGCCGCAGCGTCCATCGGTACCGCGTTGATCAGCAGCACGTCCGCGTCGGCGATACGGCCGTGCAGCTCCGCCCGGCTGGTGTTGTCCCACAGGCGCAGTTTCGGCAGCACGGCCCGGATCCGGCTCAAGTCCAGCGGGTCGGCGTTGGCCACGGTGCCGTAATCGAGAAACTCGGCGCTGAAACTTGCCGCGTGGGGAATCGGGGTCGATGTCATGGCACATTCATCCGGGTCAGGGCCGCAGGCGGCAGGGACGGGCGCGCATCCGACGGACTGCGCGCCGCAGGCCGTGTAAATTACGCGGACCACCCCGGACGGGCAACGCGAAGCGGATCGCTGCCTCTCCTGCGCCCGACCCCGCGCGAACGAACCGGAGACACCCGATGAACCTGACCGGACGGTGCGGTGGAGTCTGCCTTGGCGTGGCACTGGCGCTCGCGTTGCCGGCGCCCGCGGCCCGCGCCGCCGCTGACGACAGCGCCGACACGCCGTTGACCGCGTTGCCGTACGCGCCATCGCTAGACGTCGCGGCGATGGATCGCACGGCGGATCCGTGCGTGGACTTCTACCGCTACTCCTGCGGCGGCTGGATGGCCAACAACCCGATCCCTGCCGACCAGCCGGGCTGGTCCGTCTTCGCCAAACTCGCCGCTGCCAACGAACGCTTTCTCTGGGGCATTCTCCTGAGCGTGGCACCTGGCAGGCCGCGCACGCCCGCGCAGCAGAAAATCGGCGACCACTTCGCCGCCTGCATGGACGAGGCAGCCGTCGAGGCTCGCGGCATCGAACCCCTGGCGCCGCTGCTCGCGGCGATCGATGGCATCAGGAAGCCGCGCGACCTCGCGCCCGTGCTCGCCCGGCTGCACACCGACCTTCCCGCCGCGTCGACGCTGTTCGCGTTCGGCGCCGACCAGGATCTCGCCGACTCGACGAGGGTGGTTGCCGTGCTCGCAGCGAGCGGGCTCGGACTGCCCGATCGCGACTACTACACCGACCCGGGCGAGCAGATGGAGACCCTCCGCGGCGACTACCGCCGGCACGTGGCTCGCGTGCTCGAACTGTCCGGTGTCGGTGCCGCCGACTCCGCCCGGCAGGCACAGGCGATAGTCGCCTTCGAGACCGAGCTCGCAAAGGCGCGGCTGACGCGCGTCGAGCGACGGGACCCGTACAAGGAATTCCACCCCGTCTCCGCCAGGGAACTCCGCTCGCTCGCGCCGTCCTTCGACTGGAGCGGCTACTTCTCCGCCATGGGTCTCAAGGAACCGGACAGACTCAACGTCACCGAGCCTGCCTTCCTGAAGGCCGTTGAACGCTTGCTCAGGAGTGCACGGACCGAGACGTTGCGCGCCTACCTGCGCTGGCACGCCGTGCATGACGCGAGCCGGAGTCTGTCGTCGGAATTCGTCACCGCACGCTTCGAGTTCTACGGCAGGGAGCTGCGTGGGGTGGCGGCACTGAAGCCGCGCTGGAAGCGTTGTGTGGAGGTCGTTGACGAGCAGCTCGGCGATGCGCTCGGTGCCGAGTTCGTCGCGCGCGCATTCAGCGAAGAGCTGAAAAAGAGCGTGCTGACGATGACCGCGCAAATCGAAACGGCGATGCGCGATGACATTGCAGCGCTCGATTGGATGAGCCCCGAAACGAAAGCGCAGGCCGCGCAGAAGCTCGGGGCGGTCATCAACAAGATCGGCTACCCGGACCGCTGGCTTGACTACTCCACGGTCGATATCCGCCCGGACCAGTACTTCGAGAACACGGTCAGGGCCAACCGTTACGAAATCCGTCGGACGCTCGGAAAAATCGGCAAAGCCGTTGATCGTGGCGAGTGGAGCCTGTCACCGCCCACGGTAAACGCCTTCTACAGCGCGCAGATGAATGACATCACCTTTCCGGCGGGCGTGCTGCAGCCGCCGCTGTACGATCCGAAAACCGATGCGGCACCCAACTACGGCAACACGGGCGGCACGATCGGCCACGAACTGACCCACGGCTTCGACGACCTCGGCCGCCATTTCGACGCCACTGGCAGTCTCCGCGACTGGTGGGCGCCCGGCGACGTCAAGAAGTTTGCCGAGCAGACGCATTGCGTCGTCGACCAGTATGCGGATTACGTGGTCGTCGACGACATCCACATCAACAGCCGCCTCACGCTCGGCGAGGACATCGCCGACCTCGGCGGGCTGATGCTGGCGTACGTGGCGTGGCGGCACTCGCCGGGCGCCGCACCGGCGGAGTCGAGGGAGGGCCTGAGCGGCGAGCAGCGCTTCTTCGTCGGCTACGCGCAGTGGGCCTGTGAGAACAACCGGCCTGAAACCCTTCGCCTGCTGGCGAAGACGGACCCCCATTCGCCGGGCCGGTACCGCGTCAACGGGCTGATGCCGAACATCCCCGAATTCGCGGCGGCCTTTTCGTGCAAACCGGACCAGCCGATGGTGAGCAAGAAGCGCTGCCGCGTCTGGTAAGGCCATGCCAGCCGGACGGCGGGAGGCAAGGCGTCATCGGCCGCCGCTGCCTCTGCGCGTTCAGCGGCGGGGCGCTTCCGGGACGGAGCCAGGCGCGGTGACGTCTCCCGTGCTGACCATGGATTCAGCCGCGCGGACGGCCGCCGCCAGCGCCTTTTCCAGGCGGTCGAGGAGACCGTCTACCGCGCCATTCGCCGGGGTCTCGCTAAGCGCCTGCTCAAGCTCGGCGGCCACGCCGTTCAACGCCTCCATGCCGAGGGTCCCGGCCGTGCTTTTGAGCGTGTGTGCCAGCCGGCGCGCGCCGCTCGTGTCGCCCGTCGCGAGTGCCTGGCGGATGCGGCCGGCCGCGTCCGCCTCGCGTGCCGGAAATCGGCCGAGAATCCGCAGATACGCCGGCGCGTTGCCGGCGAGGTAGCGGATGCCGATCTGTGGATCGATGACCGGTCGGCCCGGCGGTGTCGGGGGAGCACCCGGAGGCAGCGCCGCTGGCGCGGTCGCCGCGGCCGGCTTCTTCAGCCACCGGTCGAGAATGCCGAAGAGGTGCGTCGGTTCAACGGGCTTCGACGCGAAGTCGTTCATGCCGGCCTCGAGACAACGTTGCCGTTCCTCGGCAAAAGCCGTCGCCGTCATCGCGATGATCGGCAGGTCCTGGCAACCGGGCAGCGTCCGGATGACGCGGGTGGCCTCCAGTCCGTCCATCACCGGCATCTGCACGTCCATCAGTACGACGTCGTAGCGACGCGCACGAACCCGCTCGACTGCGGCCGCACCGTCACCGGCCACGTCGACGGTGATGCCCTGGCCTTCCAGGAGATGCTGCGCGACCTCCTGGTTGATCTCGTTGTCCTCGACCAGCAGCACGCGCGTGCCGTGGAGTACCGACAGCACCGGGGACGACGTCGTGGGCTCCGCGCGCACCGCCGGCAACTCACCGCGCGCGAACGGCAGCGATACCCAGAACGTGCTGCCCCGATGGGGCGCACTGCTGACGCCCGTGGTGCCCCCCATGATCTGGGCGAGCTTGGCGCAGATCGCGAGGCCAAGACCTGTTCCACCGAATTTACGGGTCGTCGAACTCTCCGCCTGCTCGAACGGAGTGAACAGCCGCTTCTGCTGCTCGGGGCTGAGACCGATACCGGTGTCCTCAACCTCCAGCCGCACAGCGACCTGATCCGCGGTCTCCGAGACCAGCGTCGCACGCAGCGTCACATGACCGCGATCGGTGAACTTGAATGCATTGCTGAGCAGGTTCACGAGGATCTGACGCAGCCTGAGCGCATCGCCACTGACAACCAGCCCTCTGAGCCGGTCATCGATGTCCTGCAGAAACGCCAGTCCCTTCGTGCTCGCCTGATTGAGCGTGAGTTCGCAGGCCTGCTGCAGGACGGCGGCCAGCACAAACGGCTCGGACTCGATCACGAGGTGGTCGGCCTCGATCTTGGAGATATCAAGAATGTCGTCGATGACCCCCAGCAGGTGGCGGGCCGACAGGTCGATCTTGGCGAGCTTCGCGCTCTGCGAGGGGTCGCGCAGTTCCGTCCGCAGCAGGTGCGCAAAGCCGATGATCGCGTTGAGCGGTGTGAGGATCTCGTGGCTCATGTTGGCGAGAAAGATGCTCTTCAGCTCGCTCGCCGACTCCGCCCGGGCCTTCGCCGCCTCAA
>CAITAM010000010.1 GCA_903890265.1 uncultured Pseudomonadota bacterium
CACCATCCTCGCCCGCCGCCTGCGCCACCTGCCAGACCCGCGCGGCGCCGGCGCCACCTTCTCCCTCAGCAACTACATCACCCTCGCCCGCCCCGGCCTGCCCCGCCTCATCCTGCTCGCCGCCTTCATCGACGGCATGTTGCTCATGGGCGCCATTCCCTTCCTCGCCCCCTATATGCGCGAGCAATTCGGCCTCCCCTACGCCGCCATCGGCGCCGTGCTGGTGCTCGCCGTCGTCGCGCTCATCGGCCCCGCGACGCACGGGACGCTGGCGGCGTCGCTGCTGCGGGGCCTGCTGCTCGTCGCGACGGGACTCGCGCTCGGGCTCGGTCCGCGCGACGCGGTCGGGCGGGGCCGCGTCCTGCGCGGTGCGAGGATCGAGGTGGCGGGTGCCGTCGGCCGGCGCCCCGCGGGCGGCGGCGTTACGCTGGCGGGCGTGCCGCTGTCGGCGGCGGACGAGACCAAACACACGAAGCTGATTGGCACGACCGGTACCGGCAAGAGCACCCTCATCGCCGAGCTCCTCGGTGCGGCGCTCGCGCGTGGCGACCGGGCCATCGTCGCCGACCCGGACGGGGGTTACGTGGCCCGCTTCTACCGGCCGGAGCGGGGCGATCGGCTGCTGACGCCCTTCGACCCGCGCGGCGCGAGCTGGGCGCTGTTCGACGAGCTCGCCGAGCCGTTCGACGTCGACGAGCTCGCCCGCGCGCTCGTGCCGGACAGCGGTGGCGCGGCGCGCGAGTGGGCGGCTTACGCCCGTACCTTCGTCGCCGCGGTCATCGCCCAGTTGCGCACGACGGAGTCGCCGAGCCTCGCCGAGCTGTACCGGCTGCTGCTGGTCGCGGAGCACCGCGAACTCGCCCTGCTGCTCGAGGGCACCCCGGCGCAGCCGTTTCTCGAGACCGGGAACGAGCGGATGTTCAGTTCGCTGCGCTCGGTGGCCGCCAATGCCGTGCGCGGACTGGCCTACCTGACCGCTAGCGACGGACCGCCGCTCGCGGTCCGGCAGTGGGTAAGGACGGGGGAGGGCGTTCTCTTTCTCCCCTACCGGGCCGATCAGGTCGCGGCGCTGCGGGCGCTCATCAGCGCCTGGCTGCGGCTCGCCATCTTCCAGACCCTGAGCCTGCCGCCGACCACGGCCGCCGATCAGCGGCCGCTGTGGTTTATCGTCGACGAACTGGATGCGCTCGGCGCGATCGACGGGCTCGGCGACGCGCTCGCCCGGCTGCGCAAGTTCGGCGGTCGCTGCGTGCTCGGTTTCCAGTCCATCGCGCAGGTCTCATCGACGTACGGCGCCGGTATCGCGCACACGCTGGTCGAGAACTGCGGCAACAGCGTGATTCTGCGCTGCTCGGCATCCGAGGGCGGCGGCACGGCCCGCTTTGCCTCGCAGCTCGTCGGCGAACGCGAGGTGACCGCGTGGCAGATCAGCCATTCCGCCGCCGGCCGGGCGTTTCGCCGCCACACCTCGACCAGCCGCACGCTGCAGCGGCGCACGGAGAGCGCGCTGCTGCCGGCCGAGATCGAGCAGCTGCCGGACCGGGCGGGGTACCTCAAGCTCGCCTCCGCGCCGGCGTGGGTGCGCGTCGCCTTTTAGGCGGATTCCGCCGCCGCGAGCCGCCAGACGAGCAGCTGATTGTTGGCCGGCAGACCGATGTCCGCGTGCAGCCGCAGGCCAAGCGGTGCGCCGACCCGGACGAGGTCGTCGATGTCGCGGATACCGCGGCCGGGATCGACGTCCTTCAGGTCGCGATCGAAGAGGGCGTTGCTCGGGCTCGTGTGCCGGCCGTGGCGCAGGAACGGGCCGTAGCAGATGAAGAGGCCGCCGGGCCGCAGATGACCGGCCACCCGCGCAAGGCAGGTCTGCACCGCAGGCCAGTGGATGATGTGCAGGGTATTTGCGGTCACCACGGCATCCACCGGCGACCCGGGCCAGGGCGTCTGGGCGACGTCGAGCGCGAGCGGCGGCGGCAGGTTGGGCAGCGCCGCCGCCTCGATCCGCGCGGCCAGCGCCGGCAGGGCACTGGCCTGCTCGGTGGCCTGCCAGCGCAGGTGGGGCAGCGCCGCGGCAAAATGCTCGGCGTGCTGGCCCGTGCCGCTGCCGACCTCGAGCACGTGGCGCGCCGCCGCGAGGTAGATCCGCAGCTGCGTGAGGATCGGTTCCTTGTTCCGCTCACACGACGAGGAGAAGGCGAGCATGGCAGCACGGGTCCTGTGGGGCGGTCGGCCGAGCGACGCTGCTCGGGAGCTGTGCGATTATAAGCGTGTCGCGCGGCAGCGGTGCCGCTTCGGTCGCGGCAGGCCAGGAAGACCATGAGCATCGGCAAGCCCAACGAGTCACGCAGCAGATTGCAGCCGCCGCAGGCGTTCGACCGGGAGGCGGCGGCGCGCTTTCGCCGCACCATGCGGCGGATCTATCTCGGTGGCCGCGAGGTCGTGACGCACGGCCTTGAGCGGCAGGTCTGGCAGGACCTCTATCACTACTGCATGACCGTGACCTGGCCGCGGCTGTTCCTGAGCCTTGGCCTTGCCTTCGTGTCGTTCAACGTCGTGTTCTCGCTGCTGTATTTCGCCGTGCCTGGCTGTATCGCCAACCTGAACCCGGCGGGACTCGCCGGCGATTTCTTCTTCAGCGTCGAAACCCTGGCGACGGTCGGCTACGGCGACATGCACCCGCAGACGCTGTACGGGCATACGGTTGCCGCGATCGAGATCTTCGTCGGCATGATCAGCGTCGCGGTGATGACCGGCGTGATGTTCGCGCGCTTCTCACGCCCCACCGCGCGCTTTCTGTTCGCCAAGGCCGCCGTCGTGCGGCCCATGGACGGCCGGCGCGTGCTGATGTTCCGTGCCGCCAATGCGCGCCAGAACATCATCATGGAGGCCTCTGCCCAGCTGCGGCTCATCCGCGACAAGGTGACCAGCGAGGGCTACCGGCTGCGGCGCGTGGAGGACCTGAAGCTCGTGCGCAGCGAGCATCCGCTGTTCGTCCTCGGCTGGAACCTGATGCACGTGATCGACGAGTCAAGCCCGCTGGCGGGCGAGACCCGGGAGTCCCTGCTCGCCGAGCACGCGATTTTCAACCTCACGCTGAGCGGAACCGACGACACGACCGGCCAGGTGCTGATGGCGCGTTCCGCCTACCTCGCCGATGCGATCCACTGGGATCACACCTTCCGCGACATCATCACGACCAACAGCGAGGGGATCGATTTCTTCGACTACGGCAAGTTCCACGACGTGGAGCCGCTCTACGACAGCGAGATCGCGGTCGAATCTGCGCGCGACTAGAGTGCGCGGCGCTGGATGCTGCCGTCACGGTCCGAGTAGCGGGTGAGTGCGTCGAGGGTCTCGACTTCGATTTCCCGTGACCGGCCGCCGTAGACTTCGGCTTTTAGCCAGTCCGCCTCGGCTTTCGCCGCGTCCCGCTCGACCGTGACGTGCCAGCAGCGCCGCTCCGGATGCCAGCGGTAGCCGCGTGCGCGCAGCCGGTCCTTGGTCTCGAACGGCGAGTTCGTCGCCCACAGCCGGTACGACTTCTGACCGGCGCGCTCCATCAGTCGTGCCAGGGCCGGCCGCGGATCGTCCGGCAGCGGGTGGCGCAGGAGCTCGAGCAGTGCCCGGCAGTCCGCGCCGCCCCGGTGGGCATCGTAAAAAAATCCGTTCCGCCAGCAGAGGTATTCCAGCTTCGCGCTGCCAAACCCCGCCTCGCGCCATGGCAGGTCGCTGAACGAACAGACCCACGGCAGGTCGGCGAAGAGCGGCAGGCGCGACTCGAGGAACCGACGGTCGAAGTAGGCATTGTGCGCCACGATCAGGCTCACGCCCTCGAGCACGCTTGCGATCCGCGCTTCATCGAGTCGCTGTCCGGCGACCATGGCATCGGTAATGCCGTGGATGGCGGTGGACGCCGGCGGGATCGGTCGACCCGGATCCTCGAGACCCTCGAACACCTCGGTGACGCGCACGGCGGCGCCGGATTCGGTCAGGGTCTCGACCCGGAGCATCGCGAGCTCGATGACCTGATCGCTGTCCGCGTCGGTGCCGGTCGTCTCGGTATCGAGGATCACGACACTGGTCACGGGGCCGGTTACCGCAACCCCGAAGTCGTCGCGCGGCTGCAGCCGGCGCAGGACGCGAAAATCCGGGTGGCCGGCCAGCAGTTCCGCGGCCTGTTCGACGGCGCTCGGATCGAGGGGTAACGGCGGCATGGGTCGGGCGCGTCCGGTCGCTGTCGGGAGTGGCAGTATAGCCCGCGCCGGGGCGGGGTCAGACGCCGAGATAGCGCAGCACCCGCTCGCGGTAGCCCGAGGTGCAGACCAGACGGCGGCCACCCCGCAGCACGACGAGCAGCCGGCCACGGAAATTGCGCTCGAAGCCCTCGATGAGGGCGGCACGGACGATCGTCGAGCGGTTGAGGCGAAGAAACTCCGCCGGATCGATGCTGTCCTCGACTTCGTTGATCGTGTAGCGCGCGCGCACGCGGCCTCGCGGCAGTCCAAACCAGACGTAGTTGCGGTCGGCCTCGACCCACTGCAGTTCGGCGACATCGATGACCACGAACCGTTCCTCGTCCTTGGCGACGAATCGTGGCCGGGTCGGCGGCACCGCCGTCGTCGCCGGGAGCGGTGCGGCTGCCACGGGCAGCGCACCGGCCAGTGACTTCAGCGTCGCGAGCAGCCCCGTCAGGTCCTGTGGCGCGCGGCTCGCGGCGAGGCGCTGTACGGTCCGCTTCAGGCGTGCGGGGTCGAGCGGCTTCAGGAGATAGTCGACGGCCTCGTTATCGAAGGCACGCAGCGCGTACTGGCCGTAGGCCGTCACGAAGACAATCTGCGGCGCGGGCTTTGGCAGGCGGGCGAGGAGCTCAAAGCCGTTGCTCCGGCCGAGGCGGATGTCGAGGAAGACGACCTGCGGCCGCAGGCGCTCGATGACCTCGGCGGCATCGGCTACCGAGCCCGCTTCCCCCACCACGCGCACTTCCTGGAAATCACCGAGCAGGTCGCGCAGCAGCGCCCGCGCCGGCAGCTCGTCGTCGACGAGTACGGCATCGAGCACCGTCACGGGCCCGCCAGTGCCGGCAGTTCCAGCACGAGCCGCACGAGGCTCGGGCTCGGCCGCTCCCAGCGCAGCGAGAACGTCCGTGCGTAATGCGTGCAAAGCCGCCGCCAGGTATTGCTGAGGCCGATACCGGGAGACGTGGCGGGCTCCGGCATGACCGCCTCGGCGTGCACCGTGTTACCGATGGCAATGGTCACGCCGCCACCCGACAGGGCCCTGGCGCAGAGCGTGACATCGACCCGCGCGGCACCCGACTCGACGCCGTGCAGCGCCGCGTTCTCGATCAGCGGCTGCAGCAGGAACGACGGCACGAGGACCTGGGCGCAGTCTGCCGGTTCGTCGATCGCGATGTGCAGCCGGTCCGGGAAGCGCAGCGCGTAGAGCTGCAGGTAACGGGCGGCGATCGAAAACTCCTCGGCCACCGTCGACAGTTCCCGCTCCTGGTTCAGCGTTTCGCGCAACAGGTCGCCGAGGGCGGCGATCATCGTGATCGCCGTTTGCGGCGCAGGACGGATGGTCGCCGCCACGGCGTTCAGCGTATTAAAGAGCGCGTGCGGATCCAGCTGGCGCCGCAGCGCCATGCCACGGGCCCGCTCGGCTTCCAGTGCGGTGCGGGCACGGGCCTGCTCGGCGTCGTGGTAGCGCTTCCAGCCGAGCGCGCCGGCCACGAGCGCGAGGGCGATCAGGTACTGGAAGACGATATCAAGGCCGGTCGTCAGCAGGATCAGCGGCTCGAACACGCCATCCATCGGGTCCGTGTCGGCCGCCGGGGGGCTGCCGACCCAGCTGCCGAGAATGGCCGGCAGGTCGGTCAGGCGAAAGTCGCCGCTGACGAGAATGACGTGCGCCGCGTCGAGCGCGAGCCTCGCGGCCAGGGCGAGGCCGAGCATCAGCGCGAGGTGCCTGACGAGCGCGAGGAGGCGGCCGCGGGTCGGGAAACCGATGCGGAAGGCCGCGTAGTGTATGAGGGCCAGCACCGGGATCAGCAGCAGGTACTGCACGCCGTATTGCTGCGGTGTGGCAAGGACCGGCACGTCATGAACCGCGAGCAGCGTGCCGCGCACCAGCATCTTGTTGGCAGCCGAGAAGAGCCAGAAGCCGGCGGCGACCACCGCACAGAGGCGCGCGTCGGACAGGCCGAGCAGCCAGCCCCAGGCACGCTCCGACCGGCTCGCGACCGCCACCATACCGCTCCCCGTGCCCGCCGCTGCCGGCCGATCCGCCCACGCTAGCGCCGTGTCCCCCGCGCTGGCAAGCCGCGCCGGTGCGGCGGGCAGGCCACGAGAGCTTGCCCGCGCACCGGTCAGGGCGGGCGTCATCCGGTCGCGCGTCAGCGGCCGTGGCCCGTGACGGGGTTCGCGGCGACGTAGGACGGCCGGCTCGCCAGCTGCTGCATGGCGCCGTCGACGGCGCTCGCGTAGCACTGCTTGAAGCGCGCCACCTGCTGCAGATCCCGCGCATCGAAGCGGTCGCAGACCTGGCGCGCGGCAGCGTGGATGGCGGCCTCCACCTTCGCCGTGCCCGAGGCCGAGGCGAGGTCGCTGGCCGAAAAGATGACGCGCTCGGCCGGGGCCGGCGAGTCGGTCGCGGGCACCGTCACGACGCGCGACGCGTGGGGTGCGGGTTCGGTGGCCGCGGCGTGGGTGGCCGGGCTCAGCAGGGCAGCAGCGAGCAGGGCAGGGATCGGATTTTTCATGGCGTACTCCGCAAGGGTGGTTGGTCTTGGCCGTGGCGGCAGGGACCTTCCCTGCCGGTACGCGACAGCCTCCGTGGCGGGGCCTGCCGGGACCACCGGCTGGGACCAGTCGTCGAATTCCGGGGACGGCCGGCGCGGGGTCGAGGCCGGCGTCGCGTGCCGGGTCGACCGGCCGCGCCGGGGTCGACGGGCCGTGCCGCGCGTAGCACACTCTCCCGCCATGAAATCCCACCGCCCCACCGCGACGGGCCGGCGTGCCAGTGGTCCGTTGCAGCAGCTGCGAAGCCTGGGCCAGGTGGTCTGGCTCGAGTACCTCAGGCGCGACCTGTTGCTGCAGGGCGCACTGCGGACGGTCATCGACCGGGACGGTGTGCGCGGGGTGTGTTCCACACCGACCACCTTCGCCCAGGCCATTGCCTGGACCGGCCAGTACGATGTCGCGCTGGCGGAAGCGGTGCGGCGCGGCGAGCACGACGGCAAGGAGCTGTACGAACGGCTGGCGCTCGCCGACATCGAAGTGGCGGCCGACCAGCTGCGCGATGTCTACGAACGCAGCGACCGGCGCGACGGCTACGTGACGCTCGCCGTGCCGCCGCCGCTGCACGACGACGCGGCGGCGATCGTGGCCGAGGCGCGCCGGCTGTGGGCGCGCGTCGGCCGGCCGAACCTCATGCTCACGCTGTACGCCACGCCAGCGGGTCTCGTGGCGCTGCCGGAACTCGTGGCGGCCGGTATCAACACGATCCTTGCTGGCGTCTGCGGGCCGCGCCAGCACGAGGCGGCGATGGAAGCGTATTTCACGGGTCTCGAGCGGCGCGACGGCGATCTGGCGGGACTGGCGGGCGTGGCGGGCCTTGCGGTCGCGCCGCTCGACCGGGTCATCGACGACGCGCTCGCCCTGCGTGACGCCCCGGCCGCCCGCGGCCAGGCCGGGATTGCCGTTGCGCGGCGCGCGTACCGGGAGTGGAAGCGCCAGCACGCTGGCCCGCGCTGGACGCGCCTTGCGGCGCGCGGGGCGCGGCCGCAGCGACTGTTGTTCGGGACGTTCACCGGCGCGAGTGGCCGCGAGGAGACGCGCTACGCCGAACAGCTCATCGGCGCCGACACCATCGTCGCGCTGCCGGTGTCGATCCTGGACGATCTGCGCGCGCGCGAGCGCGTGGAACCGACGCTCGACGCCGACCCCAGCGCGGACGAAGCCCACCTCGCGGCGCTCGGCCGTCATGGCATCGACCTCGAGGCGGCCGCGGTCCTCGCGCTCGATGGCGAGCTGTCACGGCTGGGCGCCGACTACGCGACGCTGATCGCCGCCGTCGAACGGCGCCGTACCGAGGTGGTCGACGGGCTGCCGCCGCTCAACCCGTCGCGCCGCGACGGCTAGGCGGCGACGCCTAGGCGCCGCCGGCGCCGCGAGGCCCTGCCGGCCCGCGCGTCACGGCAGGGTCGCCGTGCTCGGCCTGAGATCGCGCTCCATGCGCAGGGCGTCCTCGACCCCCTGGTAATAGCGCGGGACGACCCCCGCCTCGTGATAGCCGAGTGAGCGGTAGAAGCGCACTGCGGTCTGGTTGCCGATGCGGCATTCCAGGCGAATCACGAACGTACCGGCGGTGCGCGCCGACTCCTCGAGCCAGGCGATCATCATCCGGCCGATGCCCTGCCGGCGGAAACCGGCCGCGACCGCCAGCAGGCTGAGGTGCGCCGTCTGGTCGCCGAACTGCATGATGGCAAAGCCCGCGAGCTCACGCTGCAGCCGGGCGGCGAGTGCCACGCAGTCTTCCTGGCGCATCGTGCGCTGCACGCGTTCCGGGGTCCAGCTGGGCTCGAGACCGGCTTCGATGAAGCGACGCGACATCGAGGCGATGGCGGCGGCGTCCCGTGCGTCGGCAAGCGTCAGTTCGGGGATGCGGGTCACGGGGCCGACAATAAACGAGCGGCGCTCGCGCCACCAGCATCGCTCAGCGCATGCCGAACACGTCAAAGACCAGAAAGAGTCCGGCCGAGAACAGGCCGGCGCCGAGCAGCATCGCCGCCGGCAGGGTCAGTACCCACGCGATCAGGACGTTGCGCACGGTCGTGCTCTGGATGCCTGAGCGGTTGGCCGCCATGGTCCCGGCGATACCGGACGACAGCACGTGCGTGGTGCTGACCGGCAGGCCGAGCGCGTCGGCGGCGCCGATGGTCGTCATCGCGACGAGTTCCGCGGCAGCGCCCTGGGCGTAGCTCATGTGCGCCTTGCCGATCTTCTCGCCGACCGTGA
Organism: uncultured Pseudomonadota bacterium; assembly: GCA_903890265.1. Lineage (GTDB taxonomy): Bacteria > Pseudomonadota > Gammaproteobacteria > Steroidobacterales > Steroidobacteraceae > CAIKMS01. The sequence goes on from CAITAM010000010.1 coordinate 9,012, forward strand.
CGACGATGCGCTTCCAGCCGATCATGGTGCCGAGGCCCAGGGCGAGTGCCACCGCGACCTTGACCCACGGGGGAATGAAGAAGGTCATGGACTTCAGCCGGTCGCGCAGGCCGGTGGCGGTGCTCGAGGCGATCCCCGGCGGCAGGGCGTTGAGCCGCGCGAGGCGGGAGAGGATCTCGGCCTCGAGGTACATGTCGATACGCGCCTCGCGCCGCTCCTCGGCCTGCAGCTTGGCGGGCACCGTCCGGCCGCTGACGGCCGTCAGCACGTTGCGATTGATGCGCGCAAGCGCGGCGGTCGTTCGCGCATCGTACTGGTTGCGGCGGATAGCCCCGGTGAGCACGCCGCGCGCCTCGGTGTCGTCCTGCAGATCGACAACGCCTGCCTGCGACAGGGCCTCGGCGATCTGGCCGGTATCGGCCTGCACGAAGGCCAGGGTTTCCGGCGGGGTGGTGGGATTGATCGCGAACGTCAGTGGCGCGAGGCCGACGAGGATGAGAACGATGAGGCCCATCCCTTTCTGGCCGTCGTTCGAGCCGTGCATCACGCTCACTCCCGTACAGGTCAGGACGAGCAGGAGGCGGATCGGCCAGGGTGGCGGCGCGTCGCCCTGCGGGGGTTCGAACAGCGCCGGCTGGCGGATCATCGCTTTCATGACGAGCAGCAGGACGGCGGCCAGCACGAAGCCGATCAGCGGCGACAACAGCAGGGCTTTGCCGACGTCGGTGACCTTGGCCCAGTTGACCCCTTCGCCGAGCGTGGAGTCGGGCGTGAGGAAGGAGTTCATCAGGCCAACGCCGACGATGGCGCCGATCAGGGTGTGCGAGCTGGAGGCCGGCAGGCCGAGGTACCACGTGCCGACGTTCCAGAGGATCGCCGAGAACAGCAGCGCGAACACCATCGCAAAGCCCGTGCCGGAACCGACGTTGAGCACGAGCTCAACGGGCAGCAGCGAGACGATGCTGTAGGCCACCGCGCCGCTCGAGAGCAGCACGCCGATCAGGTTCCAGCAGCCCGACCAGACGACCGCGACGGTCGGCGGCAGCGCGTGCGTGTAGATCACCGTGGCGACCGCGTTCGCGGTGTCGTGGAAGCCGTTGACGAACTCGAACGCCAGCGCAAGGCCGAGTGCCGACAGCAGCAGGACGAGCTCCAGTCCCGTTACGCCGAGCGTCTCGACCATGGCGTGCCCTCGCGGCAGGTAACCGACGGTGCCACGGGAAGGTACCGCGCGGACGTCCGTACTGGCGTCGTCCGCCAGTATCCCCACTTCAGGCCGGCCCCTTCAAGCCCGCCTCGGTAAAGAACGGTCGATCGCGCCGCGCGATCCGCCGTTCGGGGTCGGACCGAGCGCAGCGGAGCGGGCGTCCGGGCCGGGCCTCAGCGGCTGGCGACCAGCGTCGGGGTAGGCAGGCTAGCGACCGGCTTCGGCAGCGGCCGGCTGGCAGCGTACGCCGCCGGCGCGCGCTCCTCGCGCGGTGCGGCGAGGTCGAGCGTCCAGTAGACCGCGGGATCGCGGCCGAGGTTCGTGGCGTAGGCCGCCCCGAGCTCCGTGAAGCGCGGGTCCATGACGTTCTCGCAATGGCCGGGGCTTGCCAGCCAGCCCTCGACGGCTTCGGCGGCGGTACCCATACCGGCCGCGATGTTCTCACCGACCAGGCGGGCCCGGTAATGCGCCGAGCGCACGCGCTCGGACGGCGTGCGGCCCTCGTCGTCGACGTGGTCGAAGGTGCCGGTCCGGGCCATCGTCTGCGCGTGGCTCCGGGCGGCGCTCGACAGCGCGTCGGACAGCGTCAGCGGCGGCGCGGCCTCGTAGTAGTGCGCGCCGCAGCGGCGCGGCTCACTGCGCGCCGCGTTGATGAGCGCCAGCACCTCGTCGCGGATGCGGGCGGCCTCGGCCTCGGCGGGCACGCGCAGCGGCTGCGCCAGCACGAGCCAGGTTTCGCCGTCGCGGCTCGCGACGCCGAGCTCGCCCGCCGAGCTGTCGCGAAGTTCGGCGCAGTACTCGGCGCGCAGGGCACTGGCCATGGTTCGGTCGGAGTCGGCGCCGGACACCGGCAGGGCGGTCGCCTCCTGGGCGTGGTAGCCGGCCGCCGTCAGCGCCTCTTCCAGCGACTGGCCGGTGGCGATCGCGCGGGCGACGGCGTCGAGCGCGGCCGAGGCGACGAGCGGTGCCACGCTGCCATGGCACTCGCTGCGCGCGGTGCGTACCGCCTCCGGTACCGACGCGCCGGCGACGGTCACCGACACCAGTGCGAGGAGGGCACTGGCAGCGGCGGCGAAGCGGGCGGCGTGGCGGGCGTTCTGCAAGGGGCGGGCAGCCTGTGGCGGTTCGGTCAGACCACGCGACGTGCGTGGATTGGCGCCGACTCTGCGCGCGAGTGTTCGACCCGGGCGTGCCCGCCGTCACGCCGGCGGGCCCCGTGGCATGACATAGCGTGACCGCCCGCCGCTTTCTCGCCGGCGCGAGACGCAGGTCACGATCGGGCCCCTCAAGTTTTCCTGGTTAGGGGCTTTCTTATGTCGCAACGGGCCGGCTTATTGTCCGATCGGCGATCGGCGATCCGCCGGCTTACGTCCAAATCCTTAAGCGTTATGTCACATTGCGCAACCGCGACGCGGCGCGCCGCGCCGCTCAGCGGGTTCGGCGCCGCTCGCCCCGCGCCGGTCCGCGCACGGCGCGCGGCGGCTTGTAGGCCCGGCCGAAATCGGGCGCCACGGACGGTTGGCCCGGCACGCCCCGTGGGTCTGCCATGAGGCGGCGCGGATCGACGAAGACGATCGAGCAGCCGGCGCAGGCGTACAGCGCCGCATTGCCGCCCAGGGTGGCCGGCAGCTGCTCGTAGACGGTGGTGCGGCACAGGGGGCAACGGAACGACATACTGTATAAAGATACAGTATTCGTGCCGACCCGCCAGCCCCACGTCGGCCGCCACGGACGGCGCAAATCAGGCACTATCGGCGCCCGTCCGGCCGCGTGCCGGCGGTTGGAGGGCCGGAATGCAGGACATTGGTATTGGGTCAATCGGCGTCGCGCTGCCGGACGAACGGGTCGACACCGCCCCGCTCGCGCCAGCGCTTGGAATTGAGCCGGAGCGGCTCGAGCGGCGGCTGGGATTCCGCGCCCTCGCCCGGATGCCGGCGGGTGCGCAGGCCTCGGACCTCGCCGTTGACGCGATCCAGGCCCTGGTCCGGCAGGGCCTCGCGCTCGACACCATCCAGTGCCTGTGCGTGGTGACCCAGAATCCCGACGGCGCCGGCATTCCGCAGGTATCGACGATCCTGCACGGCCGCCTCGGGCTCGCCCCGTCGGTCGCGACCTTCGACATCGGCCACGGCTGCGCCGGATTCGTCTACGGCCTGTCGATCGCGCGTGCCTTCATGCAGGTGCACGGCTTTCGCCGTGGTTTGCTCGTGACCTGCGATCCCTATTCCAAGATCGTCGATCCAACGGACCCGCACACCGCGCTGATCTTCGGCGACGGTGCCGCGGCGACGCTCCTGACCGACCAGCCGCGCTGGCGCGTGGGCCACACGGATTTTGGCAGCCATGGCGCGACCCGCGATGCGCTGCACGTCGATGCCGCGCACCGGCTGCACATGAATGGCAAGCGGATCGCGCGGCTCGCGGCCACCGTGGTGCCGGACTCGATCAAGGCGACCATCGCCGCGAACGGACTGTCGCTCGGGGAGGTCGATGAAGTCGTGCTGCACCAGGGCAGCCGTTACATCATCGAGACGATCGGTGATGTGCTCGGGGCCCGCGACAAGACGCATTTCTACGCCGCGGATTACGGCAATCTCGTCTCGTCGTCGCTGCCGGTCGTGCTCGCCGAGAACATCGCGCCCGACGTAAAGCGGCTCGTTCTGTCCGGCTTTGGCGTCGGCCTGTCGTGGGCGACGACGCTGCTGACCCGCGATCCCACCGGCGGCTGAACGCCCCGGCGACCCGATTCTGGTGCGGATGAACGCGGCGACGAGGACGTGAGGCTGCTCGGCCCCGCGCAAGCCCGCCCCCAAAGCGCCCGCCCGCCCGAGCACGCTAGCGCCGTTCCTTTCCCGCGGCCACGCCCGACTTGAATTAATACGGCCGGCGCGCCGGAATTCCGTGAACGTGGAACGCCCGTCTCATTGGTGCATCGCGGCGCTTCATTAAGCTTCGTTAACGACGGTGCACGCGCGAGCCCCGGCTCGCGTTATCTGCCTCACGAGGGCAACACGCGCCCCCGACGTCAACCGACTAAACCGATACGGAGAGAACGCCAGCATGATCAGCATTAGCCGCAAGACCCTCGTTGCCAGCACGCTTGCCCTCGCGATGGCCGCCACGGCCAGCGTCGCCACCGCGCAGACCCAGTGGGAGAAGGACCACCCGCGCCGCGATCAGGTCAACGACCGGCTCGGGAACCAGAACCAGCGCATCGACAACAAGGTCGCTGCCGGTGACATGAGCAAGGGCGAGGCGAAGAAGCTGCACAAGGAGGATCACCAGATCCGCCAGGAAGAGCGTGACATGGCCGCGCAGAACGGCGGGCACATCACGAAGCAGGAGCAGAAGACGCTGAACCAGCAGGAGAACAAGGTCAGCACGCAGATCAAGAACCACTGACCGGCGACGGCCCGCGGGACGACCCGCGGGCCGATCTCAGGGCAGGCTCCGGCGGCGCCGTACCCTCAGGGCGCGCCGCGCGGGTCCGCGGTCCGGACCGGCAGGTGCCGGTCAAGCAGCAGGCGAAGTACCTCCGCGGTCAGCGGCTTCGATACCGCCTCGTCCATGCCCGCCTCGAAACAGCGGCTCCGTTCCGATGACAGCAGCGATGCCGACACGGCGATAACCGGCGTGTGACCGCCGGCGGTGGCCTCGCGTGCCCTGATCGCCTGGGTCGCCGCCAGCCCGTCCATCACCGGCATCTGGCAGTCCATGAGCACGCAGTCGTAGTGCGTTGGATCGATCGCCAGTGCTTCGGCACCGTCGTTCGCGACCAGCGCGTCGTAGCCGAGGCGGGCGAGCAGCCGCACCGCGAGCATGCGGTTGACGTCGTTGTCATCGACGACCAGCACCCGCGGCCGCCCCGCCGCGCTACTGGCGGTGGGCACCTGGCCGGCCGGGTACGGTGGTGTGTTCGCACGACGGTTGGGCAGCACGAGGGTGAACGTCGTGCCGACACCCGGCCGGCTGTCCACGCTCACCGTGCCACCCATGGCGCCGACCAGCAGGCGGGTGATCGCCAGGCCGAGGCCGAGCCCCGGCTGCACGACCGGGTCGCCGGGCACGTGCTGGCTGAAGCGCTCCATCAGGCGCGCAACGTCGGCCGCGCGCATGCCGCAGCCCGTATCGGCCACGTCGAAGCGCACCGCCGGTGTGCCGTCACTCAGGGAGTCACCGCGCCAGCGCACGGTGACCGAGCCCGTGCTGGTGAACTTGATGGCATTGTCGACGAGGTGGGTGATGACCTGTCGCAGGCGGGCGGAGTCGCCGACGAGTTCGGTGGGCGCGCCGTCCGCTGCGGCGGACACGAGCGGCAGCGCCTTGGGCTTGGCGAGCGGCCGAAGCTCCTCGAACACGCTCTCGATCTCGGCGGCGATGGTCAGCGTGTCGCTCGCGATCATGAGCGAGCCCGACTGCAGGAGCGAGAGATCGATCATGCCGGACAGCAGCGTCTCCAGGTGCCGCCCGCTGCCGTGAATCTCGGTACACATCGCCCGGTCGTCGGCATCGGGCAGGCGGTCGCGCAGCACGTCGCTCAGGCCGACGATGGCATTCAGCGGGGTGAGCATCTCGTGGCTTGCCATCGCGAGGAAGCTCGTCTTCGCGTGGGCATGGCGGCGTGCTTCCGCGTGCGCCTGCTCGGCCGCCACCCGCGCCGCGACGAGCTCGGCCTGCGACCGGCGCAGCTCAAGCTGCGCCGTGACCTGGCGGCTGAGCCGTTGCAGCGCATCGACCGCCGTCGCATCCAGCGACGTGGGCTTGTAACCGATGACGCAGAGCGTGCCAAGGGCGTAGCCCGTGGCACTGACCAGCGGCACGCCGCAATAGAATCGTATGTAGGGCGGGCCCGTGACGAGCCGGTTGTTCACGAAGCGCGGATCGCGCGTGGCGTCCGGGACCAGCAACGGCAGGTAGTCCCGGATCGCGATCGCACAGAAGGCGTCATCGCGCGGCAGCTCGGTGACGTCGAGCCCGACCCGGGATTTGAACCACTGCCGGTGGGTATCAATCAGGCTGATCAGCGCGGTCGGTTGCCCGGTGACGTACGCCGCGAGCGCGGTCAGGTCGTCAAAGGCCGGGTCGGGCGGCGTGTCCAGAATGCAGAAGGCCTTGAGTTCGGCGAGCCGGCTGGCCTCGGCATCCAGGCCCGCGCCGCGGCCTGCCAGGGTGGAATCAACGGGGCTGGGTCTGGGGAGGGTCATGGAGGACTCCGGGCGGCGGACCGCGCGCCTCCCGACGGGAAACGCTCTCCCTACTTGTCGGCGGCCCGCCGGACGGATGGATGCGTCGCTTGCGCAAAGGATTCCCCGTCGTGACCCTAAGCGCTGCTAAGGGATCTTTAGCCCCCGGGCGGGCCGTCCGGCCGGGGGGCCGGCGTTGGGCTAGAGTAGTCGGATGAATCCCACGAGCAGCCCGCAGCCCCTGACCGATCCGCTGGCGGCCTACGCCGCGGCGCTCCGGGATCCGGCTTATGTCCTATCGGAGGCGGCGGCCACCGCCGCGCTTCTGCGTGCGCTGGACCCGCTCGTGCCCGACGAGTGGCCGGCGTTCGCCGCCAGCTGGGACGATCTCGGGCCCGACACCTACATGGCCGACGGCGGCCGGTACCGGTACCGCCGGCACGCGACGTACTCGGTCGGCGCGCCGGATGACATCCGACTCGCGCCCCACCGCCCGCATTTTCAGGCCCGCGACTACAACGCGCTGAACGGCGGTATCGACCGGTGGTTCGAGCCCGTCGTGCCGGCGATCGCGAACGGGTCCGTGCTGCGCGCGATCCTCGCCCTCGCGGCGCGGGTGTTCACGCGGGCGGAGCCCGCGCCACGCTGGGACGTCGAGGTGCACCAGTTCAGGATCGTCGCCGAGGCCGGTCACGAGGGCCGGCCAACGCCCGAGGGGGTGCACCGGGACGGGGTCGATTTCGTGCTCGTGCTGCTCGTCCGTCGCGAGAACATCGCGAGTGGCCGCACCGATCTCTACGACGGTGAGCGCCGGCCGGTCGCCAGCTTCACGCTCACCGAGCCGCTGTCGGCGGTGTTTCTCGACGACCGGCGGCTCGCGCACGGCGTGACACCGGTGACGCCGCTCGATGCGTCGCGGCCGAGCTACCGTGACGTGCTCGTGGTCACCTTCCGTCGCCTCGCGGCCTGAGCGGCCGGCGCCTCAGCGCGAGGCGAGGTACTTTGCGCGCGCCCGCGCGGCCGCCTCGACGTGTGCTGGAGTAAGACCGCAGCAGCCGCCGATCAGCTGCGCCCCGTGCCGCAGCCATTCCCCGCAGTACCGCTCGAACTCGGGGATCGGGATCACGTCGACGAACTTCCAGTCCGGCATCTCGAAGTAGCCGGAGTCCGGATAGGCCATCCGCGGTCCGCGAAAGCGCTGACCGATCGCATCCAGCGTCGCTGCAATGAGCGGCGCCGGCGTGTGCATGACACCGGCGACATCGACGCCGGACGCCGGCAGGAAGTCCAGGATGGTGTCGAGAGGCACGTCCTCCAGCTGGTCGAAGCTGATGGGCACGCCGTCGGCGCTGGCCCGGGCGCTCAGGCCAAACCAGACCGGCAGTCCCGTGGCGCGCGCCGCCGCGAGC
>CAITAM010000011.1 GCA_903890265.1 uncultured Pseudomonadota bacterium
CGGCGACGGCGGCGATGCCGAGCGCCTGCCAGGGCTGCTGGCGCACGTAGCGGTCGCTCTGGGCGAGCGCGCCGCGGGTGTCGGCAACGAGGCAGTCCTTGCCCTCCGCGAGCGCACGTCTCGCCGACGCGAGCGTGCTCTCGACCTTGAGCCGAAGCTGTGCGATGGCGGGGTCGGCATCGTGCGCGAGCCCCTGAACGAGATGCTGGACGTCGGCCATAAGGGCGCGGAATTCGCTGCCGATGGCATCGGCCGCCCGGTCGGCGAGACGCTCAGCGTCGTGCAGGCCCGGGCCGCTGGCGTGCGTGTCGTTGTGGGTGGTGTTGGTCGAGTTGGTGGCAGTCATGGGCGGGTGTCCTTGTTTGTTGGGCGGCGCGTGCGGCGCGTGCGGCGCCGGGCGCGGGGGCGGAACGGCGAGTTCCGCCCGGGTGCGGTGAGCCGTCAGCGCTTCGGCAGGTCTTTGATCGTGCCGATCGCTTTCTGGACTTTGCCCGCGGTCTTCTCGGCAATGCCGTTGGCGGTCAGCTTCTTATCGCCAAAGGCCTTGCCGGTGACTTCCTTCAGTTTGCCGAGCGCTTCGCGCGTCGTGCCTTCGATCTTGTCCTTGTTCATGGTCTGTGCTCCGTGCGTTGGATTGCGGTAGTGCGTCGTACGCTGCGCGAGCGGCAGCGGATGGCGCGCCGACTCAGTGGGTGGACGGCTGGAAGGAGTACTTCTGGCCGGTGAGCGTTGCCTCGTACATGAGACCGCCCTTCGCGATCGTGAACACGGCAACCCCGTGGCGGTACTCGCCCGCGGTCGCGGCGTCGTGCTTGCCACCGCTCGCGCCCGCATCGGCGCCGTTCGTGCCGGCACTGGCGGAGGCCGCCGCGGTGACCGCCACCGCGCCGACGTCGGCGCTGAACTCGAAGTTGCCGTGCGTGAACTCATCGAGCGAGTTCTTGTCGGCGAAGAAGATGATCTGGCTGTACGCTTCGCCGCCCAGCTGAAGACCGACACTGAGCTGCGTCATGCTGGTCTTGCCGATGCGATGGCCGTTGACGTAGACGTGACCGTCGCCGTGCGCCGCACCGACGCCAAAGCCGCCCTTGCCGATGGTCGGGAACACGGCGTAGCCGTAGCTGTTGCTGAAAAAGGCCGAGCTTTGTCCCGCGCGGCGAAAGAGTGCCGCGGTTTCACTGTCGTCACTGGCCCTGGCGGCGGTGCTCGCGAGGAGCGCGCTGACAAGGACAATACCGACTGATGTTCTGATGTTCATGATGACTTCTCCAGGTCCGTAACCGAACGGCGGCGAGCTCGGTGCGGGCCAGGTGCGGTCCGCGGGTGGGTTCTCGCCGAACCATGGAGGCAGGTTGCACCGATGGACCGCATCGGTCGGTGCGCCAACGTACCCAGCGTTTCCGGGGCGCGCACCGCGCGGTGTTACTGGGCGAGGAAAGCCTGCGTCAGCGGCAGGCGAGCGCGGTCGCGTGTTCCCGCACGACGCTGATCAGCGCCTCGATCCCGGGGTCGGCCGGCACGTCGTCGGGCGCGTCGGCGGTTCCGGGGTGGTCGGCGTCAGCGCTGTTCTGCTCGACGAGCAGTTCGTCCAGCAGTCGCTCCTGGGCATCGGCCACGCCGCCGGCGAGTCCGTCGGTATCGACGTACAGCGCAGCCAGCACGTCGGTCAAAAGCCCGCACATCCGGTCGCAGTGGGTGCCGGCGAGCAGCATCGAGCGCCAGCGCGCCGAGCGGCAGGCGTCGACCAGCACCACGAGTTCGAGGCGCAGTAGCGAGGCGGTCGTGTCCGGGTCCGTCGGCTCGGTGGGGTCGGGCTCGCGCAGCGACTGCGCAATGAGTTCAAGCTCGAGCCAGAGTCGGGTGCACAGTTCCTGGTAGGCGGCGCGAAAGACCGCGTCGGGCGCGCGGGCGCGGCCCGTGGCGCCGGGCGGAGCAGGGAAGTCCTGCCGCTGGGTTGCCGCTAGCATCCAGGAAGATCCTCGATCCCCGTCGCCAGACCACGCGTTGGGGGCGCGCGTTGCGTAACCGCGCCCCTGCCATGTGCTTTACACATTGCCGACACACAATGACGTTAAAGCGTCACCGGTATTGCAGGTACGAGACAGGCCGGGGCCGGGCGTCCCGCCGCGCGGCGCCGCCCGGTTCAGCGCGCCTCGTAGACGAGCCGGCCACCGACCCAGGTCTTCAGCACCCGGGCCTCGCGGATCCGCGCCGGCGGCAGCGTGAGGATGTCGGCACTCAGGAGCACGAAATCCGCGAGCTTGCCGACCTCGAGACTGCCCTTGTCGCGGTCCTGGAACTCGGCGTACGCGGAGCCCAGCGTGTAGGCACTCAGGGCCTCGGTGATCGTGAGCTTCTGCTCGGCAAACCAGCCCTCCGGGTGCTTGCCGTCGAGCGTGGCGCGGGTCGTTGCCGCGTACAGGGTCTGCATCGGGTCGAGCGGTGCCACCGGCCAGTCGGTGCCAAGCGCGAGGCGCACACCGTGCTCGAGGAAGGTGCGAAACGCGTAGGTGCGGCTGCTGCGGTCGTGACCGATGCGGGCCTCGACCCAGCGTCCGTCGTCGATCGCGTGGTACGGCTGGACCGAGGCAATGACGCCGAGCTCCCGGAAGCGGTCGAAGTCGCGCGCCGCCATGTGCTGCGCGTGTTCGATCCGCCAGCGCCGCTCGTGAGCGCCGTTGCGGCGTACCACCTCGGCGTACAGGTCGAGGATCGTCGAGATGCCGGCATCGCCGATCGCGTGGGTGCAGAGCTGCAGGCCAGCGGCGTCGGCGCGCACCATCCGCTCGGTCGCCTCGGCGAGCGGCTGCACGTTGTCGCTCAGCAGTCCGCGGTGGCCCGGACTGTCGTCGAAGTCATCGAAGAAGTACGCCGTGCGCGAGCCGACCGACCCGTCGGCAAAGCTTTTCAGCGCGCCGATCCTGAGGAACGGGCCGCCGAATGCGCGCCGTATCCCGAGGCGGGCGAGATCATCGGTCGCGCGGATCGACGGCGCGGCGTAGACGCGCACCGGCAGGCGGCCCTCGCCGGCGAGCTCCGTGTACACGGCAAGCGTCGCGTAGTCGTCGTCGAGATTCGAGTCGCTCATGTCCTGCAGGCTCGTGACGCCGACCGAGGCGGCGTACTTAAGCGCGCGCTCGATCGTCGCCCGGCGCTCGGCATGGGACGGCTTCGGCACGACCTTCATGACGAGGTCCTGCGCCGCGTCCTTGAGCGCACCGGTGGGCTCACCGGCCGCGTCGCGCACGATCTCGCCGCCCACCGGGTCGCGCGTTGCCGCGGTGATGCCGGCGAGGCGGAGCGCCAGCGAGTTCACGACGATCATGTGGCCGTCGTAGCGGCTGACCGCGACCGGCCGGTCCGGCACCCGCGCGTCGATCAGCTGCCGGGTGGGCAGCGCGGCGGGACTCCACTTGGTCTCGTCCCAGTTGCCGTCGAGGAGCCACTGGCCCGGTGCGAGCGTGCCGGCCCGCGCCGCGAGGCGGCGCACGAACTCCTCCGCACTGGTCGCGTCGTTGAGCTGCACGGCGGTCAGCAGGGCGCCGCCGCCGACGACGTGGGTGTGGGCGTCGTCGAAGCCCGGCACGAGGCGCAGGCCCCGGGCATCGACGGTCACGGTGCCGCGGCCGCGCCAGGCACGGATCTCGGCATCGGAGCCCACGGCCACCAGTCGCTCGTGCAGCACCGCGAGGGCGGTCGCTTCCGGCTGCGCGGGGTTGCCGGTCCAGACGCGGGCGTGCAGCACCACGAGATCGGCCGCGGGCGCCGCAGGCGCCGCGGCTGCCGGCCCGGCCGCGCGGGCGGCGAGCGCCGGGAGGCTGGACATGGCGAGCCAGGCGACGGCCGTGGCGACGCGAACCGTGCGGGCGGGAGGGGCGGGGTGCTGGCGTGGCATGGCGACTCGCGGTGGCAGTGGAGGGCGCCGGGGAAGGCCCTCGGTCTCAGCGATGGTAGCAAGGCCCGCTGGCCTCGCCGACCGACGCGCGGCGCCCGTCAGAGGAGCTTCGAGCGGCGCAGTGCGAGCATGGCGGCCGGCGGGTCGAACGAGTCCGGGTCCGCGCTCGACCAGAACTGGGCGTGCAGCGGGTGCAGCCTACGGTCGTACGCGCCGCTCAACAGCACGCCGGGCTCGAGGTAGGCGTTCGAGGTCGCGTAGGAGCGCACGGTCGTCGCGTCCAGCCGGCGCATGATGTGCTCGGGGCCGAGCTCCGCCGGATCGTTCAGGCCCGCGGCGGCGAGCAGTTCCTTCAGCGCGATGAGGGTGTTCTCGTGGTAGCGGAAGACGCGCTCGGCCTTGTCGTCGACGTCGAGCTGGCGCCAGCGGCGCGGGTCCTGGGTCGCGATGCCGGTCGGGCAGCGGTCCGTGTGGCAGGACAGGGACTGGATGCAGCCGATCGCGAACAGGTAGCCGCGCGCGGCATTGCACCAGTCGGCACCGAGTGACAGCGTGCGGGCGATGTCGAACGCCGTCGTGACCTTGCCGGCGGCACCGATCCGGATCGAGCCGCGCAGCCCGGCGCCCACCAGCGTGTCGTGGACGAGGTGCAGGCCGTCGCGCAGCGGGGTGCCGACGTGGTTGATGAATTCGAGCGGCGCGGCCCCGGTGCCGCCCTCGCCGCCGTCGACCACGATGAAGTCCGGGCGGATGCCGGTGCTCAGCATCGCCTTGGTGATGGCGAAGAACTCCCAGGGGTGGCCGATCGCGAGCTTGAAGCCCGTCGGCTTGCCGCCCGAGAGCCGGCGCAGGCGGGCCACGAAGTGCAGCAGCTCGGCGGGCGTCGCGAAGGCCGTGTGCCGCGCCGGGGACACGCAGTCGACACCCGCCCGCACCCCGCGTACCGCGGCGATCTCGGCCGTGACCTTCGCCCCCGGCAGGACACCGCCGTGGCCGGGCTTGGCACCCTGCGAGAGCTTGATCTCGATCATCTTCACGGCCGGCTGCGTGGCGGTCGCGGTGAACTTGTCGTCATCGAAGCGACCGTCGAGGTCGCGGCAGCCAAAGTAGCCGGAGCCGATGTTCCAGACGAGGTCACCGCCGTGCTCGAGGTGGTAGGGCGACACCGAGCCCTCGCCGGTGTCGTGGAAGAACCCACCGCGTCTCGCGCCGCTGTTGAGGGCGCGGATGGCATTGGGCGAAATGGCGCCGAAGCTCATCGCCGAGATATTGAAAAGACTCGCCGAGTACGGCTGCCCGGCGTCGGCGCCCACCGTGACGCGAAAGTCGTGGCTGTCGAGCGTGGCGGGCGCGAGTGACGGGTTGATCCACTCGTAATCCGCCTCGTAGACGTCGCGCAGGGTGCCGAAGGGGCGCTTGTCGAGGACCTGCTTCGAGCGCTGGTAGACGAGCGCCCGCTGCTCGCGCGAGAACGGCACGCGCTCGGTGTCCGACTGGATGAAATACTGGCGCAGCTCGGGGCCGATGGACTCGAGCACGTAGCGGGCGTGGGCCGAGAGCGGGTAGATACGGCGCAGTGCGCTGTGCGACTGCGTGAGGTCGCGCAGGCCGACCGCCACCAGCGCGAGCAGTATCGCGGTCACCACGAGACCGTAGCCGGTGGCGAGGACGAGGGCGATACCGACGACGGCCGCCAGCACCACGAGGCCGAAGGGGAGGTAGCGAAAGGCCGCCGGGAGCGGTGCGTTGGCCATGCGTCGGGTCCGGGGGTCGCGACG
>CAITAM010000012.1 GCA_903890265.1 uncultured Pseudomonadota bacterium
ATCTTCGCGGACGCATTCCGAACGAACTCAACGAGGACGTCGCCTATCGCGTCGGCCGCGGTTATGCCGCGTTCCTCTCGCCGAAGCGCGTCTGTGTCGGCCGCGACATCCGCCTCTCGTCGGCCGCGCTCGCCGCCGCGCTCATTCGCGGCCTGACCGACGCCGGGGTCGACGTCGTCGACATCGGGCTGTGCGGGACGGAGGGCGTGTACTTCGCGACCTCCCACCTCAACCTCGATGGCGGGATCATGGTGACCGCGAGCCACAACCCGCCCGACTACAACGGCATGAAGTTCGTCCGGGAGGGCTCGCGGCCCATTTCCGGCGACACGGGCCTGAAGGAGATCAAGGCGCTGGCCGAAGCCGCGAGCGCCACGCCGGTCGCCGCCCGCGGCCATGTCGAGCCGGTCGATACGACCGAGGCCTACGTGACGCATCTCCTGTCGTACATCGACCGGACGCGCCTCAAGCCGCTCAAGATCGTGACCAACGCCGGCAACGGCGGGGCCGGCGTGTTTCTCGACCGGCTCGCCCCGCACCTGCCGCTCGAGTTCGTCAAGTTGCGCAACGAGCCCGATGGCCACTTCCCGAACGGCGTACCGAACCCGATGCTGGTCGAGAACCGGACGGTGGTGGTCGAGGCGGTGCGCAGCAGCGGTGCGGACCTCGGCATTGCCTGGGACGGTGACTTCGACCGCTGTTTCTTCTTCGACGAACAGGGCACGTTCATCGAGGGCTACTACATCGTCGGGCTGCTGGCCTCGGTGTTCCTTGCCCGCGAGCAGGGGGCCCGGATCGTCCACGACCCGCGCCTCGTCTGGAACACCGTGGATATCGTGCAGAGCCTTGGCGGCAAGGCCGTGCTCTGCAAGTCGGGTCACGCGTTCATCAAGGCGAAGATGCGCGAGGCCGACGCGATCTACGGCGGCGAGATGAGTGCGCACCACTATTTCCGGCCGTTCGCCTATTGCGACAGCGGCATGATCCCGTGGCTGGTGATGGCGCAGATTCTCGCCGACACCGGCAAGCCGTTGTCGGCGCTGGTGGGCGAGCGGATGCGGCTGTACCCCGCGAGTGGCGAGATCAACTACCGCATCGCGGACGTGCCCGGGGCGATCGCCGCGGTCGAGGCGACGTACGGCGCCGGCGCGACGCTGCTTGACCGGACGGACGGCCTGTCGCTCGAGTTCGACGCCTGGCGCGTCAACGTGCGCGGCTCGAACACCGAGCCGCTGATCCGCGTCAATGTCGAGAGCCGTGCCGACCACGCGCTGATGGAAGACCGCACCCAGGCGGTGCTCGGGCTGCTGGCCTCGCTCGGCGGCGTGCCGGCCGACCACTGAGGCCGTCGCGTCGGCGGTCGCCGGCCGGAGGGGCCCGGCATTTGCAAATGCGAGTCATTCTCATTACCATTCGGTCATGAGCGTGTCATCTGCCGACGTCCGGTCAAGGCCGGTCCCGCCCGCGACCCCCGGTCCGGACGGGGAGTTGAGCCTCCTCGACCTCCCGGTGGGCGAAACGGCGCGGGTCACGCGCCTGTGCGCCGGTGACGATGCGGACGGCGCCGCGCTCGGGTTCCGGCTCGCGGAGATTGGCTTCCTGCCCGGTGAGACGGTCCGGGTGATCGCCCGGGCGGCCTTCGGCGGGCCGCTCGCGGTGCGGGTCGGCAGTTCAACCTTCGCGCTCCGGCGGGTCGAGGCGGCGGCCGTCAGCGTCCAGGGCGGCGGCTGACGTGGCCGCGGGCACGCTGCGGGCGGCTGGCGGCGCGCCGCTGGTGGCGCTGGTCGGCAACCCGAACTGCGGCAAGACCGCGCTGTTCAACCTGCTGACGGGCAGCCGGCAGAAGATCGCGAACTACGCGGGCGTGACCGTGGAGCGCAAGGAGGGCCGGCTCGTCACCCCGGCCGGGCACACCGTGCGCCTCCTCGACCTGCCCGGTGCCTACAGCCTGAACCCCCGCACCCCGGACGAACAGATCACCTGCGACGTGCTCGCCGGCCGGCGCGGTGACGAGCCGCCGCCGGACGTCGTGGTGGCGGTCGTCGACGCGACGCACCTGCGCCAGAACCTGAGGCTCGTCGTGCAGCTCAAGCGCCAGCCGGTGCGGCTCGTGGTCGCGCTCAACATGGTCGATCTCGCCCGCCGGCGGCGGCTTGGCGTCAGCGCCGATCGGCTCGCGGCGGCGCTTGGGCTGCCGGTGGTGGAGACCGTCGGTATCCAGGGCGGTGGCGCGGCCGCGCTCAGCCGCGCGCTCGATGCCTACCTCGCCGGCAGCAGCCCGGCGACGGGAGCGCGCGCCGCCGCGCCGCCGGCCGAGCCCGACTCCGCGCAGACGCTCGCCCGTGACGCGGCGGAAGTCGACCGGCTGCTGACCGCGGCGGGACTCGCGGACGTCGACCGCGTCCGGGTCTCCGATCGGATCGACGCGGTGGTGCTGCACCCGGTCCTCGGACCGCTGCTGCTCGCGGCGATCCTGTTCGTGATGTTCCAGGGCGTGTTTGCCTGGGCCCGTCCGCTGATGGACGGGCTGCAGGCCGGCGTCGGGGCGCTGGCGGTCTTCCTGCGCGCGCATCTCCCCGCGGGGCCGCTCGCGAGCCTGCTCATCGACGGCGTGCTGGCCGGTGCCGGCAGCGTGTTCGTGTTCCTGCCGCAGATCCTGATCCTGTTCTTCTTCATCCTGGTGCTCGAGGACTCGGGTTATCTGCCGCGTGCGGCCTTCCTGCTGGATCGCCTGATGGGCTCGGTGGGCCTGTCCGGGCGCTCGTTCATCCCGCTCCTGTCGTCGTTTGCCTGTGCGATCCCGGGCATCATGGCGACCCGGACCATTCCGGTGGCGCGCGACCGGCTGGTGACGATCATGATCGCCCCGCTCATGACCTGTTCGGCGCGCCTGCCGGTCTATGCGCTGCTGATCGGGGCCTTTGTGCCGTCACGCCTCGTCCAGGGTGCCTTTGAGCTGCAGGGCCTCGTGCTCTTCGCGCTCTACGTCGCGGGCGTGGCGACCGCGTTCCTGGTCGCGCTCGCCCTGAAGTCCGTCGGCCTGCGGGGCGCCATCCATCCGCTGCAGATGGAGCTGCCCGATTACCACTGGCCGTCGCTCAGAAACCTCCGGATCGGCCTCGTCCAGCGCGCGGAGATCTTCCTGTCGCGGGTCGGCGGCATCATCCTGTCGCTGACGGTGCTGTTGTGGGCGCTGTCGAGCTTCCCGTTGCCGCCGCCGGGGGCCACGGCGCCCGCCATCACCTACTCGATCGCAGGCCACATCGGTGCGGCGCTGGCGGTCGTGTTTGCGCCGATCGGTTTTAACTGGCAGATCTCGCTCGCGCTGGTGCCGGGCCTCGCGGCGCGGGAAGTGGCGATCGGCGCGCTCGGCACGGTCTACGCCCTGTCGGCCGCCGGGGCCGACGTGGCGAGCGAGCTTGCGCCGCTGATCCGTGCCTCCTGGAGCCTGCCGACCGCGCTGTCGCTGCTCGCCTGGTACGTCTTCGCGCCGCAGTGCCTGTCGACGCTCGCGGTCGTGCGCCGCGAGACCAACTCGTGGCGTTACCCGCTCCTGATGGC
>CAITAM010000013.1 GCA_903890265.1 uncultured Pseudomonadota bacterium
CCTCCCCCATCAATACGCGTCCATCGTCGGTTTCGATGGCGAGCTCGCCCTTGCGATCGAGATACCGGACGTGGGCCGCCACACCGCCGGCGTCCCGGCCGCCACCGGACACCTTCACCATGACCTCCGGCGCACGATGGACCGTCAGGCGCAGCTGCTCGATCTGCCGGGCGCTGAACGGGGTTCGCGGACCGCCACGGCCGTAGCTGACCAGATCCAGACCGTCGGTCGCGGAGCGACCGAGATCGATGCGCCGGCCCTTACTCATAGGGTGCCTCCCAGCTGGTGTTCGCCACTTTGACGTAGGCCTTGATCTGCTGACGCACGTCCTCGACGGATGCCCGGGTTGCGGAGATCGCCTGGGCGAGCCGCGTACCGGAGAGGGCTTCTCGTCCGTCACGCCGGGCGATGCCCTGCAGCTCACGGCCGACCGCGGAGAGCGCCTCGATCGAGCGTTTGAGCTCCGCGAGCTCCTCGTCCGGCACCACGGGGTCCTCAATCAAATGCGCCCGCACGAGACTCGCGAGATACGTCGCCGGCTTCTGCCGGCGATGCACCGCGCGCTCCGCCACACCGAGCGCGTCGCCCGGCCGCAAGCGAATCGTGATCCGCTCGGACAGGGCTTCGGCTTCCTCCACCGGCGGCGGCGCGGGCAGGCTGCGGGCGCGCGCGAGATACGCCTCGACGAGTCCCACCAGGAGCTTCGATTCCGACATGCCGCGTGCCTCGGCCAGGGCTCGAAAGGCCTCCCCCACCTCCGGTTCTACCCAGGCGGACAGGCGTTTGGTTGCGGGCATGAGTAACTCCGGTGCAGCGCTTTGTCCAATCTAGTCTAGATTGCGGACGCCAGTCTATCCTGCCCTCTCTTAAGCCCGAAGTCCTCTCCGTTCTGCGATTCGGGGGTTTGCGCTCCCCTCCCCTTTCGTTTTCCCTTAATGACCGGAATGCGGTGCCTTAAAACCGGAATGGTTCCTTCAAAACCGGAACCGCCCGTCTGGCCCGTCTACTTCGCATCAGCACACCGACTTCATCGGCGTAGGGATCGCTGCTGCTGTGTTTCTTACTCTACTCCCACCTACCCGGTGTGATGCAAGCTCAATGCGTCAGCCCCGACAACAGTTCTCCGAGCCGACTTTGCTTCACGTCTAAACCGCAGTTCGCGGCCATTCCGGTTATTAAGGAGCAACGACACCCCTCCCCGCCCATCCGCCGGATCGAACTGATTTCTGCACGAACGCATGCCTTTTGCGACGGTCCGGCGAAGCCGATAGGATGCGACGCTGGTTGGATGACGCCCTACACCGTCGACGACTTCGATGCCCTCGCCGACTGGCTAGCCGACCCGAAGCTCCCGGGCCAGGCACTATCGATAGGCGCACTGGAAGGCTATCTCGTTGCCGTGGCCACCCATGCCCCTGCCCTACAGCCGGACCAATGGCTGCCGCCGATCTGGGGATATCCGCTAGGGGCACGGATCGACGTCGACCCCCGCCACGGCTGTCGCGACCGGTTGCTCAGGCTCGTCACGGAACTTCACGGTGAGTGGTTGCGGACAAAGCGAATCCGGCAATGAACACTGAATGCACCCGGCAGTACGGTAGGTGTGGTCAGGCGGGTCGATTGCGGACCGCCGCCCCGGTACGTAGGCTTAAATCCTACTTGCTGACCAGGCCTGCCGTGCGTACCACCCAGCAGTTGAGCATCATACGGCCGATCGAGA
Source organism: uncultured Pseudomonadota bacterium (assembly GCA_903890265.1). Classification (GTDB taxonomy): domain Bacteria; phylum Pseudomonadota; class Gammaproteobacteria; order Steroidobacterales; family Steroidobacteraceae; genus CAIKMS01. The sequence continues at coordinate 1,721 of CAITAM010000013.1, forward strand.
GGGCCGCCGCGCTCACGTCCAATCCTGTGCGAGCAGTGTCGTCACGGCGAATTCGGGAACGTCTCGTCCAGAGTCGGAAACGGCCATGAACCAATCGCCCACGACCCTCCCCGAGTCGCATTCCACGGAAACCAATCCGGACGCGCTATTGGATGAGAAGCGCACGGCACAACTCTTGAGCATTAACCACCGTACGCTGCAGCAATGGCGGCTACGCGGCACGGGCCCCCGGTTCATTCGTATTTCATCGCGCTGCGTTCGGTACCGCTACCGCGATCTGCTCGCCTGGATCGACGAACGGGTACGCACGTCGACCGCTGAAGTCTGAACGCGCCCGACTGCCCCCGGCCCCGAGCGAACGCACGTGAGCAGAGCCTGGGTAGTGGGCTGCGAGCGACTTAAGCAGCCGCTCGGAAAGATTCTCGTCGAGCAGCAGTCGCGCCGGCACTAGGCGGCCGGCAGGGCCAGTAAGCGCCGCTCACGCTCGGCCGCAAAGCCGAAACAGGCCAGCACGTCCTCGTGCACGAGTTGCGGAAAATCATTGAGGAGTTCCGTCTCGGTACCACCGGCCGCCAGGTACCCCAGTACTTCGCCGACGGTGATGCGCGTGCCGCGCACGCAGGGCTTGCCGAAGCGAACGTCCGGAGTGACGGCGATGCGTTGCAGGTAGTCCATGACCCGATCTTAAACCCTGGCCGGCGATCGGTCAGCCTGGCTTTTGGCGACACGGCGCGGATGGAACCGCAGCCGCTGGCCGTCGAATCGAATCGTGCCGTAGGGCCCAAACCAGGCCGCGAGCTGTCCCCGATGACGCTGCCCGACGAGGC
>CAITAM010000014.1 GCA_903890265.1 uncultured Pseudomonadota bacterium
CCAGGCGCTGGTTCAGCCGGCCCAGCTCCGTGGTGAACAGCCGCCCGGCGCTGGTCGCGGAGACCACCGACCAGCCGACCTCCTCCGTCACGGCCACCAGCGGGGCGGTGCGGGCGCGCCAGGCGTCGGCGAGCGCGGTCGTGACTAGGGTGTCGAGGTCCAACGGTCGCTCCGGCAGGCAGGGCCCCGGCCGCTGACCGGCAAGGTCAGCGGCGGGCGCCCCGCCGCAGTCGGTCAGGCGGCTGCGGCAGTCGGGGTCTTCGGCGGCAGGATCGCCTTGATCTGCTCGGCGATCGCGGCAAAAGCCTCCGGCTCGTGCACCGCGAGGTCGGCGAGCGCCTTGCGGTCGAGACCGAGCTCGAGGAGCTTCACGCCGTGAATCAGGCGGCTGTAGGACAGGCCGTGCACGCGGCCCGCCGCGTTCAGGCGCTGGATCCACAGCGCGCGGAAGTCACGCTTCTTGAGGCGCCGCCCGATGTAGGCGTACTGGCCGGCCTTGATGACCGCCTGGTTCGCTACGCGGTAGACCTTGCGGCGCGCGTTGTAGTAACCCTTGGCCTTGCCAAGAACCTTCTTGTGCCGGCGACCGGCGATAACGCCACGTTTTACTCGTGCCATGTCGTACTCCTGTCAGCCTGCATCAATGGTTCGGCAGCATCTGCTTGACCCGGTTGACGTCCGTCTCGTGGACCATCATTCCGGACCGCAGCTGGCGCTTACGCTTGGAGGGCTTCTTCGTCAGGATATGACGACGGTGGGACTGGGCGCGCTTGAAGCCATTGGCTGTCTTACGAAAGCGCTTCGCCGCAGCCCGGCTGGTTTTCAGCTTGGGCATAACTACTCCTGAAGATGCGACGGCACGGCCCCGCGGCCGGCGTGCATCGTGGCTTTTTGACCCGTTCACGCCGTGAGTCACGGGTTCCCGGGCGGGCACGGTCGGCAAGCCGACCGGTCACTTAGTTTTCCCGGCGCGTCAGCGCCGAGCCCGCAACTATAACCGAAGCGTCGGGGTTATTGCTTCTTTTTCGGCGCGAACATCATCACGAGCTGCTTGCCTTCCATCAACGGGTTCTGCTCGACGACCGCGTGGCCACCGAGGTCCGCCACCAGCCGGTCGAGCAGCCGGCGCCCCACTTCCTGGTGCGCGAGCTCGCGGCCGCGGTAACGCAGCGTCACCTTCGCCTTGTCGCCCTCGGTCAGGAAGCGAATGATGTTGCGCAGCTTGATCTGGTAGTCGTTCTCGTCGGTGCCGGGCCGGAACTTCACTTCCTTGATCTGCGTCTGCTTCTGCTTACGCTTCGCGGCATGCGACTTTTTGTTCTGTTCAAACAAGAACTTACCGAAGTCCATGACCCGGCAGACGGGCGGCTCGGCAGTCGGGGACACTTCGACCAAATCCATCGTCTGGGCGGCGGCAAGGGCCAGGGCCTCGGCCCGTGGCAGCACCCCCAGCTGGGAGCCATCGTCGGCAATAACGCGCACCGTGGGTGCCAGGATTTCTTCGTTACGCCGTACGCGCTTCGTGGTTGAGATAGGTCATTCCTCCAAAATAGCCAACCGGCGACCGGCGACGTCGTTGCGGATCCTGTCGGCCAGCGCCTCGAGCGGCAGACTGCCCAGATCCGCACCGTCGCGGGTGCGCACGGAAAAAGAGCGGGACTCGACCTCACGATCGCCCGCCACCAGCATCAACGGCACCCGTTGCAGGGTGTGTTCCCGTATTTTAAAGCCGACTTTTTCATTTCGCAAGTCGGTATCAACGCGAAGCCCCTGATTTTTAAGGAAATCAGCAGCTTCTTGCACGTAGGCCGCGTGGCGGTCGGTAATTCCCATC
>CAITAM010000015.1 GCA_903890265.1 uncultured Pseudomonadota bacterium
GGCATACACCGACGGCGTCAACGCCGGGCTGGCGGCGCTCGGCTCCCGGCCGTTCGAGTACTGGATGCTGAATACTTCGCCGGCGCCGTGGCGGGTAGAAGACTCGCTGCTCGTCGCTTATACGATGTATCTCGACCTGCAGGACACGGACGGCCACATCCAGCTGCAGCACGATCTACTGAAGGCGAGCCTGCCGCCGGCGGCTTACGATTTCGTATACGGTGCAGTTCCTGAGTGGGAATCGACCCTCGACGGCAGTCGCTCGACGGTGGCGACCATTCCCTCGGCAGCCGAATTCAACCTTCGTGCCGCCGCCAGCCTCGATACGGCCGTGCCGGCGTCGGTACTGCGCCAATTGTCTGCGATTGGCTCGAACAACTGGGCCGTGGCGGGATCGAGGACCACGACCGGTGCTGCACTCGTCGCCAACGACATGCACCTCGGCTTTCGCGTGCCGACGATCTGGTATCGCGCGCGGCTGGTCGTCGGCGCGACCCAGTCAGCGAGTCAGTCAGCCCCGCTGTCAGTCAATCAGGTCTCGGACGCCACCGGCGTCAGTCTGCCCGGGACACCCGCCCTGATTGCCGGCAGCAACGGGCACATTGCCTGGGGCTTCACGAATTCCTACGGGGAGTACCAGGTCCTCGTCCGACTCGTTCCCGTTGCGGACCGGCCGGGCTTTTATGCCATGGCCACCGGGGCCGAGGCGCTGAAGGAGGTCCACGACCGTATTCTCGTCAAGGGCGGCAATCCGGTCGATATCGTGATCCAGCAGTCCCGGTTCGGTCCGGTGATCGGCCACGACCACCAGGGCGTACCGGTCGCGCTCAGCTGGGCCGCGCACCAGGCGGAGGCCACCAACATGGCCATCGCCCGCCTGTCGACGGCGCAGAGCGTCACCGAGGCCCTCGATCTCGCCCCGAGCCTCGGCATGCCGCACCAGAACCTGATGGTCGGCGATGCACAGGGCCACATCGGCTGGACCATCGCCGGACGGATTCCGCGCCACGGGCCGGTACACAACCTGCCGCAGCAATCCACCGATCCCCTCGCCGGGCTGCAGGGCTGGGTCAGTGCGGCGGACTACCCTCGCCGCCAGGATCCCAGTGACGGGGTGCTGTGGACCGCCAACACCCACGTGCTGGGGGGTGCCGAGGGACTGCTGCTCGGCGACCTCGGTTCGGACCGGGGCGCCCGGGCGGGGCAGATTCACGACGATCTCCTGGCACGGCCGGTGCTGACGCCGAAGGACAGTCTCGCGATCCAGCTGGATGACCGCGCCCTGTTCCTTGCGCGCTGGAAGGACCTCCTGGCCACGACCCTGGCCGGTGAGCCCGGGAAGGGGTTCGCGGCGCGCGCTGCGTTCGAGGAGGTGCTGGGCAGGTGGAGCGGCCATGCGGCGGTCGACGACCCGGCCTACCGGCTCGTCCGGCGCTTCCGGGAAGAGGTCGAGGCGCGTGCGTATTACGCGCTGATCGCTCCCGCCCGCGCCAAGGCGCCCGACTTTCAATTCAAGATTCCGGACACCTTTGAAGGCCCGCTCTGGACGCTGTTGCAGGCCCGGCCAGAGCACTTGCTGCCGGCGCGCTACGGCACGTGGGATGACCTGCTGCTGGAGGCCGCCACCGCCGCGAGCGCAGTTCCCAAGGGCTGCGATTCGCTGCCGTCCTGCACCTGGGGGCGCGTGCATGTCACGCGTGTGGCCCACCCGCTGGCAAAGGCCGTGCCGTCGCTTGCCGGTGCGCTCAACATGCCCGACGTGACGATCCCTGGCGACGAGAACATGCCGCGGGTCATCGCCGACGGCTACGGAGCGTCCGAGCGGTTCAGTGTCTCGCCTGGCCACGAGGCGGATGCGTACTTCCACATGCCTGGCGGCCAGAGCGGGCATCCGCTGTCCGCCTACTACCGGGCCGGGTTCGCTGCCTGGGCTAGTGGCGAGCCCACGCCCTTCCTGCCCGGCGCAAAACAGCACGCGCTGACGTTTGCTCCCTAGGGCCACGATTACTGACCGCGGAAGGCGTAGCGATGGTGAAGGAACGTTTCAAGGGATCGGCGCGCTACGTTGCGACCGACGATCTTACGCTCGCCGTGAACGCGGCGGTCACGCTGTCGCGGCCGCTGCTCATCAAGGGAGAGCCGGGTACCGGCAAGACCCAGCTGGCGGAAGAGGTTGCTCGCGCGCTCGGGATGCCCCTCTATGAGTGGCACATCAAGTCAACCACCAAGGCCCAGCAGGGTCTATACGAATACGACGCCGTCTCGCGCCTGAGGGATTCCCAGCTCGGTGACGATCGCGTGCGGGACATCAGCAACTACATCGTCCGCGGCCGGGTGTGGGAGGCATTCGAGAGCGATACGCAGCCGGTACTTCTCATCGACGAGATCGACAAGGCCGACATCGAGTTTCCGAACGATCTGCTTCGTGAGCTCGACCGCATGGAATTCTACGTGTACGAGACGCGAGAGCTGGTAAAGGCCCGGCACCGTCCGCTCATCATCATCACCAGCAACAACGAGAAAGAGCTGCCAGACGCCTTCCTGCGCCGCTGCTTCTTCCACTACATCCGCTTTCCGGATGCGGCAACGATGGAGCGCATCGTCGGCGTGCACTTCCCTGGCCTCAAGCGCGAACTCCTCGCCGAAGCCCTGCAGGCCTTTTACTCCCTGCGGGACGTGCCGGGACTGAAGAAGAAGCCGTCGACCTCCGAGCTCCTTGACTGGATCAAGCTGCTGCTGGCCGAGGACGTGCCACCCGAGGTGCTGCGCGAGGCGGACACCAAGAAAGTCATCCCGCCCCTCTATGGGGCACTTCTGAAAAACGAACAGGACGTGCACCTGTTCGAGCAGCTGCTGTTCATGCACCGCAGGAATGCTCGTTAGGTTTTTTCTCGGCCTGCGGGCCGCGGGTGTGCCGGTGTCGCCCCCGGAATTCCTCAGCCTGCTCGAGGCCATGGCGGCGCGCGTCGCAGGCTATTCGGTCGATGAGTTCTACTGGCTCGCGCGCCTGTGCCTCGTCAAGGACGAGCGGCACTACGATCGATTCGACACGGTCTACGGGCAGTACTTTGAAGGCGCCGAGGCCACGTTCGCGGCGCTGGCAAGCGGCGACGTGCCACGTGACTGGCTGGATTCGATGGCCGCGCTCGTATTGTCCGAGGAAGAACGGGCGAAGATCGAATCGCTCGGCGGATTCGAGGCGCTGATGAAGACGCTGGCCGAGCGTCTCGCGGAGCAGAAGGGACGCCACGAGGGCGGCTCGAAGTGGATCGGTACGCGTGGCCGCTCGCCATTCGGCAACGACGGCTTCAATCCCGAGGGCGTGCGGATTGGCGGTGAGTCACGCCAGGGCACGGCGGTGAAGGTA
>CAITAM010000016.1 GCA_903890265.1 uncultured Pseudomonadota bacterium
CGGAGTCGCTGGTGCAGGTGGCGCTCGAGCGCCTGATGCAGAACCGCACCACGATCATCATCGCGCACCGCCTCGCCACCGTGCAGAAAGCGGATCGCATCGTCGTCATGGACGGCGGCCGGGTCGTCGACAGCGGGACGCACGCCGAACTCCTCGTCTCGAGCCCGCTCTACGCCCGCCTCGCTGCCCTGCAGTTCACCGCGGCCGGCCAGTGACCAAACTCGCTTTTCGCCGCGCGCCACGGAGCCTGCCGTGCCGCTGATCACCCTCAAGGATGCCGAACTCGCCTACGGGCTGACGCCGCTCCTCGATCGCGCGCAGCTCGCCATCCGCGCCGGTGAGCGGGTCGCACTCATCGGTCGCAACGGCACGGGCAAGTCGACCCTGCTGTCGGTACTCGCCGGCACCCGCAGCCTCGACGGCGGCGAGGTCGCCCGTCGCGACGGCCTGAAGATCGCCGTCGTCGACCAGGAGCCGGAGCTTGGCATCGACCAGACCCTGGGTGAAGCCGCCCAGCAGCGCGCCGGACTCAACCTCGATGGCGACCATGACGACGATCCCCGGCACTGGCAGGCGCAGGCGCGGCTGTCGGAGTTCCTGACGCGTCTCAGTGTCGATCCGATGCGCGCCGTGGCCGGCGCCTCGGGTGGCGAGAAAAAACGCACGGCGCTGGCCGCGGCGTTCGCCCAGGATCCGGACCTTCTGATGCTGGACGAGCCGACCAACCACCTTGATCTCGATGGCATCGCGCTCATCGAGGAGCTGATCCAGAAGGTGCGCTGCTGCCTGCTGATCACCCACGATCGGTGGTTCCTCGACCGCGTGGCGACGCGCATCATCGAGCTTGACCGGGGCTACCTGCGCAGCTACCCCGGCAACTACTCGGCGTACCTCCTGCGCAAGCAGGAGGAACTCGAGGCCGAGGCCGTCGCCAACCGCAAATTCGACCGCTTCTGGGCCCAGGAAGAGGCGTGGATCCGGCGCGGCGTCGAGGCCCGCCGGACGCGCGACGAGGGGCGCGTACGCCGTCTAGAGCAGCTGCGGGTCGAGCGCGCGGAACGCCGCGAGCGCTCGGGCAACATGGCACTGTCGATCGACACCGGCTCGCGGTCCGGCAAGCTCGTCGCCGAGCTCGACGGGGTCTCCAAAGCCTACGCCGGGCGGCCGATCGTCAGCGATTTCAGCGTCCGGATCATGCGCGGCGACCGGATCGGCATTCTCGGGCCCAATGGCGCCGGCAAGTCCACGCTGCTGAAGCTGATCCTCGGTGTGATCGAGCCGGACAGTGGCACCGTGCGCCGCGGGACGCAGCTTGAGATTGCCTATTTCGACCAGATGCGCGACGCACTCAACCCCGAGCAGAGCGTGGCCGAGAATGTCGCGCCGGGCTCCGAGTGGGTGGAGTCCGGTGGCCAGCGCCGCCACATCACGAGCTACCTCGGCGATTTCCTCTTCTCACCGCGCCGCGCCGCGACACCCGTGTCGGCCCTGTCGGGCGGTGAACGCAACCGGCTCCTGCTCGCCAAGCTGTTCGCCCGCTCGGCCAACCTGATCGTGCTGGATGAGCCGACCAATGACCTCGATCTCGAGTCGCTCGATCTGCTGGAAAGCGTGCTGCAGGAGTGCAAGGCCACCGTGCTCCTCGTCAGTCACGACCGGGCCTTCGTCGATGCCGTCGTGACCCAGACCCTGGTCGCCGAAGGTGCCGGCCGCTTCGGCGAATACGTCGGCGGCTACAGCGACTGGCTGGCGTACCGGGAACGTAGCGCGACGGCCGCACGCGAGCGCGGCAGCGATGCGGGACGAAGCGCGGTGGCGGCGCCAGCGCCCGCGCCACGCCCCGGGCGCAGCAAGCTGTCGTACAAGGAAGGCCGCGAGCTCGCCGAGCTGCCGGCCGCCATCGAGCAGCTGGAGGCCGAGCAGGCGGCGCTCACCACGGCAATGGCCGACGCCGACTACCACCGCCGTGGCGCCGATCAGCTCAGGGCCGACCGGCAGCGGCTGGCGGACCTGCCGGCGCTGATCGACGCGAAACTCGCCCGCTGGGAGGAACTCGAGGCACGCGCCAGTCGCTGAGCGTCCCCCACCTCAGTGCTTCAGGTGCCCGTCCAGCCAGTCGAGCACCGTGCGGTGCCAGATGAGCGAGTTACCGGGCTTCAGTACCCAGTGGTTCTCGTCCGGGAACACGAGCAGCTTCGACTCGATACCGCGCCGCTGCAGCGCCGTGAAGGTAGACAGCCCCTGGGCGAGCGGCACGCGGAAATCCTGCTCGCCGTGGATCACCAGCATCGGGGTCTTCCAGCGGTCGACGAAGCGCGACGGGCTGACCTTCTCGTAGGCGTCCGGGTTCTCGTAGTACGGACCGCCGTGGTCCCATTCCTCGAACCAGAGCTCCTCGGTCGAGTAGTACATGGCGCGGCTGTCGAAAATGCCGTCGTGATTGACGAGGCAGCGGAAGCGGTCCGGCCAGTTGCCGGCGATCCAGTTGATCATGTAGCCGCCGTAGCTCGCGCCGAGCGCGCACGCCCGGCCGCCGTCGAGCCACGGAAACTTCCGCTCGGCGGCCGCCAGGCCCTTCTGCAGGTCCTCCAGCGGTTTACCGCCCCAGTCACGCGAAATGGCATCGGTAAAGGCCTGGCCGTAGCCGGTCGAGCCGTGAAAGTCGATGAACACGGCCGCGTAACCGGCACCCGCCAGCACCTGCGGATTCCAGCGGTAGCTCCACGCATTGGCGAAACTGCTCTGCGGGCCGCCGTGAATCACGAAGGCCACCGGTGCTTTCTGTCCCGGTACCAGCCCCGGGGGCTTTATGACGTAGCCGTACACGGTATCGCCGTTGGCACCCGCGAACGAGAACTGCTCGGCCGCGCCGAATTCCACGTCCTTCAGCGCGTCATGGTTGATGTCGGTAAGCCGGCGCGGCGCCGCACCTGGCGCGAGGGCATAGAGATCGTCGGGCGCGCCGAGTGAGTTCAGGGCCATGACCACGCCCTCGGGGCCGACGTCAAAGCCGTGCACGGTGCCGGCGTCCGTCAGCCGCACCGGACGGCCGGTCGCGACGTCCACCCGGTACAGCGCCTGCTGCCCGACGTCCTGGACCTGCACGATGAGGGACTTGCCGTCACTGCTCCAGCGCAGCGCCGACACCGAGCGGTCCCAGTCTCCGGCCAGCGTGCGCGTGGATCCCGTTGCGACGTCACGCAGCACGAGATGAAACCGGTCGGCTTCGAACCCCGCCCGGTCCATCGCCCGGTAGACAAGTGTGCGCCCGTCGGGCGAGAAGCGCGGTTCGGTGTCCCAGGCCTTGTTGTTCGCGGTGAGGTTGACGGCGGGGCCGCCATTCACCGGTGACTGATAGACGTCGAAGTTCGTCGACCAGGCCTCCTCGCGCCCGGCCACGCGCACCGAGTAGACGAGCGACCGGCCATCCGGGCTGAAGGAAAACTCGGTCTCGTCACCAAACGGCTTGGACGGCACGTCGCCGTCAAGCGCCGCCGAGA
>CAITAM010000017.1 GCA_903890265.1 uncultured Pseudomonadota bacterium
GGTACGTCCTTGAAGTCACCGATCGGCGGTACGCGTACCTCGGTGAGCACGGTCACGGCACCGCCTCCAGCAGCCCGCGTACGTCCTTCAGTGCCTCGGCGAGGAAGACGATGAAGCGCGCCGCCTCGGCGCCATCGATGACGCGATGATCGTACGACAGCGACAGCGGCAACATCAGGCGTGGCGCGAACGCGCCGTCGGTCCATACCGGCTGCATCGACGAGCGGGACAACCCGAGGATCGCCACTTCCGGTGCGTTGATAATCGGCGTGAAGGCCGTGCCACCAATTCCGCCGAGGCTGGACACGGTGAAGCAGCCACCGCTCATCTCGGCGCCCGACAGCTTGCCCTGACGCGCCTTCTCGGACAGCGTGCCGAGATCGCGGGCGATCTCGTAGACGTCTTTCTTGTCGACGTCGCGGATGACCGGAACGACGAGTCCCTGCGGGGTATCGGCGGCGAAGCCGAGGTGCATGTACTTCTTGAGGACCAGGCTCTCGCCGGTCGGATCGAGCGAGGCGCAAAAGCGCGGGTGAGCGGCCAGGGACTTCGCCACCGCCCTCAGGACGAAGGCGAGCGGCGTGAGCTTGATGCCCTCGATCAGCGCCTTCTGCTTCAGCTTGCCGCGCGCGTCCTCAAGATCCGTGATGTCGGCGTGCTCGAACTGCGTGACGTGCGGCACGTTGACCCAGCTCGCGTGCAGGCGCTGGCCGCTGATCTTCTGGATGCGGCCGAGCGGCTGCACCTCGACCGCGCCGAACTTGGCGAAATCCACCACCGGCACGCGCGGAAGCCCGGCGCCCGCCGCCGCCGCACCCGCAGGTGCCGCCGGCGCGGTAAGCGCCTGCTTCACGAACGCCTTCACGTCCTCGTGCGTGATGCGGTCCTTGAGGCCCGTGCCCTTTACCCGCGTGAGGTCGACGCCGAGCTCGCGGGCCAGGCGACGGACCGACGGGCCGGCGTGCGCCCGCGCAAAGCCCACCGCCTCGACCGGCGCTGCCAGTCCCGGCTGCACCTCCGCAGGCCTGGGGGCGGCACTGGCCACGATGGCAGGAACCGACGGCTCGGCGACGGGTGGCGGCGGCGCCGCGGCAGCAGTCTGCGCCGCGGCCCCGGCCACCTCGATCTCTGCAATCAGCGTGCCCTCGCTAACTCGGGAGCCGGCCTGCACGTGCAGTCGCGCGACGCGTCCGGCGACCGGCGAGGGAACGTCCATCGCCGCCTTCTCCGACTCAAGCGTGAGGAGCGTGCCGTCGACGAGCACGTTGTCACCGACCTTTACCGCCACGTCGATGACGGCCACGTCCTTGAAATCACCGAGGTTTGGCACGACGACGGGCACGAAGCCCGAGGCCGTCGGGGCGGCGGACGGGCCGCTGGCCGTAGGAGCAGGAGCAGCAGCAGGAGCAGCAGCAGGCGCCGCAGCCGCCACCGGCGGCGGGCTCACCGGCGCGGCGGACGCGGCGACGGCGGGCGCCGCGGAGCCGGTCTCCAGTTCGACCACGACCGAGCCCATCGACACCCGATCGCCCTTCTTCACGAGGAGCGCCACGACCGTGCCGGCCGCCGGGCTCGGAACGTCCATGGTCGCCTTCTCCGTCTCAAGCGTGATGAGCGAGGCCTCCGCCGCAATCACGTCGCCCACCTTGACGAGCACGTCGATGATCTCGACGTCCTTGAAATCACCAATGTCCGGAACGCTAACGGAAAGTCGGTTTGTCATGGTGTTAGACCGTCACCGGGTTCGGCTTGGCGGGATCGATCGCGAACTTCTTCATCGCGGCGTGGACCGTCGCGACGTCGATCTTGCCGTCGTCCGCCAGTGCCTTGAGCGCAGCGACGACGATGTAGTAGCGGTCGACCTCGAAGTGACTGCGCAACTCTGCCCTTGCATCCGAGCGACCGAAGCCGTCGGTCCCGAGCACGACGTAGCGACCCGGCACCCACTGACGAATCTGATCGGGCACGATCTTCATGTAATCGGTCGCGGCGATGAACGGCCCCTCCCGGTCGCCGAACGCCGCGCGGACGTAGGGCACCTTCGCCGGTTCGCCGGGTGAGAACATGTTGCTGCGCTCGATGTCGAGCGCCTCGCGCCGCAGTTCCGAGAAGCTCGTGACGCTGTACACGTCCGCCGGCACGCCGAAATCCGCCTCGAGGATCTCGGCCGCCTTGATGACCTCGCGCAGGATTGTGCCCGCACCGAGCAGGGTGGCCCGCACCTTGCCGCGTCCGCCGATCGAGTAGAGGTACATACCTTTCAGGATCCCGGGCGCCACGCCGGCCGGCATGGCCGGCTGGGTGTAGTTCTCGTTCATCACCGTCAGGTAGTAGAAGATGCTTTCCTGGTCGGCGTACATGCGCTGCAGGCCGTTCTGCAGGATGACAGCGAGTTCGTAGGCAAAGCACGGGTCGTAGGCGACGCAGTTCGGGATCATGCTCATCGCGAGCTGGCTGTGCCCGTCCTGGTGCTGCA
>CAITAM010000018.1 GCA_903890265.1 uncultured Pseudomonadota bacterium
CGAAGCCCGGCCCACCGGCCTGGCGCGGCCCGCGCGTCGGCAAGCGGTGCGCCCGGCGGTGAGCGGGGGTGGTCGACGTGCGACTGGTATCGTTCGGTGAACCCGGCGCCTGGCGCCCGGGGCTTGATCTCGGGACCTGGGTCGCGGACACGCGACGGGTGGCGGAACTGGCCGGCTGGGACGCGCACACGGTCGCCAGCCTGCGCTCGAACCGCGCGCTGCTCGCGCTGGGGCAGGGCGCCCGCGAGGCGCTGCGCGAGTGCGCGCTGCGCCACGCGGCGGCGCTGCTGGCCGATGGCGGCGGCCGGCCGCTCGACGGCCTGCGCCTCGGGCCGCCGGTGCCCGATCCCGAGAAGATCGTCTGCATCGGACTCAACTACCACGACCACGCGGCCGAGGTCGGCGCGAAACCCCCGGCCGTGCCGATGTTCTTCGCCAAATACGCGAACTCGCTCGCCGGGCCGACGGACACCATCGTCCCGCCGCGCGACACCGCGAAAGTCGACTACGAGGCGGAGCTCGCCGTCGTCATCGGCAAGCCCGGGCGGTACATCGACGCCGCCGACGCGCTACAGCACGTTGCCGGGGCGATGGCACTGAACGACGTCAGCGCCCGCGACCTGCAGCTCGCCAACCCGCTGTGGACGGGCGGCAAGGCGATCGACACCTTCGCCCCCTGCGGCCCGGCGCTCGTCACGCTGGAGGAGATCCCGGACCTGCAGGCGCTCAGCGTGCAGACCCGGATCGGTGACACGCTGCTGCAGAACGGCACGACGGCGGCCATGATCTTCCCGGTCCGCGAGCTCGTCGCGTTCCTGTCGCGGATCATGACGCTAGTACCCGGTGACATCATCGCGACCGGCACGCCGGCCGGGGTCGCCATGGCGCACAAGCCGCCGCGGTTCCTGCAGACGGGCGACGTGGTTGAAGTCAGCGTCGGCGGGTTCGGCACGCTGCGCAATCCCGTCGGTCCCGCCGGCTGACACCCGGTGCGGGCGCGGCCGACCGTCCGCCCCGCGCGGCCGAACTTCGGTTCCGGGCCGTGCGCGAAGCGCCCGGGCTGGCAGCCCGCGGTGCTTGCCGATGCCCTCGTCGGCCGCTCGCACCGCACGCCCGCGGGGCAGGCGCGGCTCCGTGAAGTGATCGAGCGCAGCCGCGCGCTGCTCGGGCTCCCGGCCGGCATGCGCTTGGCCATCGTGCCGGGCTCCGACACCGGCGCGATCGAGATGGCGCTGTGGTCGCTGCTCGGGCCGCGTCCGGTCGACGTGCTCGCCTTTGACGTCTTCAGCCGGGCCTGGGCCCGCGACGTCACCGCGGAACTCAGGCTGCCGGCACGCGTACTCGCGGCGGCGGACGGCGACCTGCCGGATCTCGCCGAGATCGACTTCGCGCACGACGTCGTGTTCGCGTGGAACGGCACGAGCACGGGGGTCAGGCTGCCGGACACGCCGTGGATCCCGGCGACGCGGACGGGGCTCACGGTTTGCGATGCGACCTCGGCGGTGTACGGCATGCCGCTGCCGTGGGAGTCGCTCGACGTCGTCACCTGGAGCTGGCAGAAGGTGCTGGGCGGCGAGGCCGCGCACGGCATGCTCGCGCTCTCGGCCCGCGCCATCGAGCGGCTGCGCAGCTACCGGCCCGAGCGGCCGCTGCCGAAGGTGTTCAGGCTCGCGCACGAGGGCGTCGTCAACGAGGCGCTGTTCGACGGCGCCGCCCTCAACACGCCCTCGCTGCTCTGCGTCGAGGACGCGCTCGACGGCCTGCGCTGGGCCGAGGCCATCGGCGGCCTGCCGGCGCTCCATGCCCGCACGCAGCGCAACTTCGACTGCGTCGCCTCCGGCGTCGCGGCGCGGCCGACGCTGCGCTTCCTCGCCCGCGACCCGGCACGCCGCTCGCCGACCTCGATGTGTCTCGAGTTCACGGCGGAGGCGATCCGTGCGCTGCCGCGCGAGGACCACCGCCGCTTTGTTGATGGCATTGTCACGCGCCTCGCCGGGGAAGGCGTGGCGTTTGATATCGGCCACCACCGCGACGCGCCACCGGGGCTGCGGCTGTGGGGCGGGGCGACGGTCGAGACCGACGACCTCGCGTGCCTGCTGCCCTGGCTCGACTGGGCCTACGACGGCGAGTACGCGCGCTGGTTCGGGCCCGCGGCCTGACGGCGCGGGTCTCGTCGACCCGGATCTCGCCGACCCGCATCCGGCCTGGTCACGGCGCCCGGTACACCCACTCGCCGTTCACGACCGTCCAGAGCACCTTCGTCTCGCGCAGCGACTCCGCGGGTACCGTCAGCACGTCGCGATCGACGAGCACGAGATCCGCCGCCTTGCCGGGCTCGATCGAGCCGACCAGCGCGTCCGCCTGCATGACCCGCGCGGCGTTGATCGTGTAGGCGTAGAGCATGGCCTCGCGCGGCACGGCCTGGGCCGCGTCCAGCACGCCGAGCGCACCCCGGCGGGTCTCCGCCTGGTAGATCGCGAGGAACGGGTTCGGTGACGAGACGTTCCAGTCACTGGCACCGGCAATGACGGCGCCCTGGTCGAGCAGCGACCGCGCCGGGTACTGCCAGGGGTAGATCGCCGGATCCACGTACGGCTTGACGAGGTCGATCGTGTCGGTGCCGGCCTCGGCCCACAGGAGCTGGTAGGACGCGTAGACGCCGAGCGCGGCGAAGCGCGGCTGGTCACTCGGGCGGATGAACTGCAGGTGGGTGATCGAGTGGCGCGGCCCGTTCGGGCCGTTCGCGCGTCGCGCGGCCTCGATGCCGTTCAGCGTCTCGGTCACGGCGCGATCACCGATGGCGTGGGTGTGGACGATGAGTCCGAGGCGATCCGCCGCGATGCACAGGCGCGCGAAGTCCTCCGGCCGGAACAGCAGGTCGCCGGTCTTCAGCGTAATCGCGTACGGCGCCCACATCGCCGCGGTCTGTGCCGGGTACTCGACGACGCCGTCGGCGTAGACCTTGACGCCCGGCAGCGTGAGGCCCGGCACGTCGCGGTATTCCTCGCGCAGCTTCAGCACTTCCGCGAGCGGATCGGGGCGCTCGGCGTGCACGTCGATGAAGGCCGCGACGTGCGCGGTGAGCCGGTGCTCGGCGGCGAGCGCGCGGTAGGCGTCGAGCATCGGTACCGTGATCGAGGCCTCGAGCCAGGAAGTGATCCCAAAACCGTGCAGGTAGTCGATCGCACCGGCCGCCGCCGCCTTGTAGGTCGCGGCAGCCGGCTCCGGCAGCACCGCGAGCGCGACGTCAAGGCCCGCGTCGACAAGGAAGCCGTTCGGCGTAAAGCTCGCGTCGTAGCCGTAGTACTTACGCCTCGCCTCCGGCAGCGAACGCAGGTAGCGCGGGGTGATGCCGGCGCGTTTCAACAGCACGGGGTTCGCCCAGCCCGTGTGGCCGTCGCTGCAGAGCAGCAGCACCGGCTTCGTCGCGAGCGGGCCGGCGGCGATCGCGCGGTTAAGCTCCGGCAGGTGCGACCAGACCTCGATCGGCAGGCCCGAGATCCGCACCACGTCACCGCGCAGGCCGCGGCCGGAACGGCCCGCGTCGGCCGCGATCGCGGCGAGCCGGTCGATGTCGGCGACCTCGTTCTGCACGTCGACCCCGAGGAGCGAGAGACCGCCGTCGACCGTGTGCACGTGGCTGTCGATCAGGCCGGGCAGCAGCGTCCCGCCGTGCAGGTCGATGACCTCGGCGCTGCTGCCGACGGCGCGGCGTGCCTCGTCGTCCGTGCCGACCGCGACGATCGTGCCGTCCCGCACCGCCACGGCCGCGGCGTAGGGCTGGGTCCGGTTGGCGGTAAAGACGTGGCCGTTGACGAAGAGGCGCTCGGCAGCGCCCGCCGCGAGCGGCAGGCCAAGCATCGCGGCCAGCACGACAGGAAGGGCACGGGTCGCGACACGGCGCGCGGTCAGCAGGGCCATCAGGGGAGTCCGTCCGGTAACAGGTAAGGAGCCGGCGACGATACGGCCAACCGGGGCGCTGCCGCAATCGGCGGGCTGCGGGGCGCCGTCAGTCGCCGCGCAGCAGGCCGAGGCTCTCGAGTTCACCGGCGTGATCGACCTCGAGCACGAACTCGATCGGCCGGCAGCAGATCTCGCAGTCCTCGACGTAGCGTGCCGAGCCCGCACTCGTGTCGATGACGGTCTCGAACGGTTCGCCGCAGAACGGGCAGGCGACGTCGAGGCTCAAAAGGCCGCCCCCGTCGGCGCCGGCCGCTGCCTGGTCCGCCGGCTCGAACACGGGCTCAAGGCCGTACAGCCGGTCGACCGTGGCGGGGTCGGGCAGCGGCGGTGACCGCTCGGGTGCGCGGGGCGGGCGGCGGGCCTTCATCGCCGCACCATCGCCCGCTCGCCAACCCCCGTCAATCGCCCGCCGTCCGCCCGCGGGACCGTCAACGGTCGCGGCGCTCGTGTTGCAGCAGGAAGTCGAGGATCGCGCGGCTCGCGTTCGGTCCCGGCGCGTCGACGAAGCTGCCGGCGACGTCGCCGCCGGACCAGGCGTGGCCGGCCGCTTCGATCAGCCAGAGCTCGGCGACCGGTGCCGTCGCGTCGGCACGGTGCGCGACGTGCCGCTGATGGGCGCGCGATCCGTCGCTCGCGGGCTCGCGACGGGTCGCTTCGACGAGGCCGTCGGCGGCAAAGGCGTCGAGCGTGCGGCGGTAGATCGCGAGCGAGTTGTCGGGATGCACCACGGTGTCGGCATCGCCGTGAATGGCGAGCGTCGGCACCCGCGGCCACGGCGCGATCGTCGCCTCGCCGGCGAGGCGCTCGCGCGGCCCGTGGCGCATGGCGGCGAGCCCGCTGCCCAGGCTGTCCGCGATGCCACTCGGCACGCCCGAGTGGCTGGCGACGGCGGCGTAGAGGTCGGGGTAGGCCGCCGCGGTCGCGAGCGCCATGGCGCCACCCGCCGACAGCCCGGCGAGGTACAGGCGGCGCGGATCGAGCGGGTACCCGGCGACGAGGTGCTGGGTCAGCGCGGCGATCCAGGCCACCTCGCCGTGGCCGCGTTGCTGGTGGGCGGCATCGAACCAGTTCCAGCAGCTCGCGAGGTTCTCGCGGCTGCCCTGCCCGGGGTAGGCGACCACGAGGCCGCGCCGCTCCGCCTCGTCGCTCATCCGCGTGCCGAGCGCGAAATCGTCCGGCGACTGCTGGCAGCCGTGCAGCATGACGAGGAGCGGCCGCGGCGCGCCCGTGCCCATGCCCGCCGGCGTGTGCAGGGTGTAGGGCCGCTCGACGCCGTCGTGGCGGAAGGTCGTGCGGATCGTGGTGGCCGGGCGGGGCGGCGGCGGGCTCGGGTCGGCGGGCGGCGTTGCCGGCGGCACCGGGGCCCGTTCCGCGCG
>CAITAM010000019.1 GCA_903890265.1 uncultured Pseudomonadota bacterium
CGCCACGGTGACCGAGTACTCCCGTCTCGAGGTCGGTGCCGGCATCGAGAAGAAGCAGGAGAATTTCGCTGAAGAGGTGATGGCCCAGGTCAAGAGCGCGGAAAAGCACTGAACGCCTCAATCAGCAGCGGAGGTAAGGCCTGATGAGTACGACGCCCACCCCTCGCTACCGCCGGATCCTCCTGAAGCTGTCCGGTGAGGCACTGATGGGGGCCGAGGACTACGGTATCGATCCGCTGATCATCCGGCGGATCGCCGGGGAAATCCGCGAGGTCGTGGCCCGCAATATCCAGGTCGCCCTGGTCATCGGCGGTGGCAACATCTTTCGTGGCGCGGGCCTCGCCCGTGCCGGCATGGATCGCGTAACTGCGGATCACATGGGCATGCTCGCGACCGTGATGAATGCGCTCGCGATGCAGGACGCCCTCGAGGGTCTGGGCGTTTACGCGCGCGTGATGTCCGCACTGTCGATTAACGAGGTGTGCGAGGACTACATCCGCCGCCGTGCCATCCGCCATCTCGAGAAGGGCCGCGTCGTGATCTTTGGCGCCGGCACCGGTAACCCGTTTTTCACGACCGATACGGCGGCCAGCCTGCGGGCGATCGAGGTCGATGCCGACATTCTGCTGAAGGCGACCAAGGTCAACGGCGTCTACACCGATGATCCGCTGCGTAACCCGGCGGCCACGCGCTACGCGACGCTGACCTTTGATCGGGTTCTGCAGGACAAGCTGAACGTGATGGACGCGACCGCGATCGTCATGTGCCGGGACAACAATCTTCCACTGCAGGTCTTCAACCTATTCAACGTCGGTGACCTGCTGCGCATCGTCGACGGTGAGGACGTAGGCACCGTCGTCACCAACGCCTGAATCGAAAGCCGGGGGGCGACATGATCGAGGACCTGAAGAAAGACGCCGCGGAGCGCATGGCCAAGTGCGTGGCCTCGCTCAAGCACGAATTCAAGCGCATGCGCACCGGTCGCGCGAGCACCTCCCTCCTTGAGCACATCAAGGTCGATTTCTACGGCACCGAGTCGCCACTGTCGCAGATCGCCAACGTGATCGTCGAAGACTCCCGGACGCTGGCCGTCACGCCGTGGGACAAGTCCATGGTCCCGGCGATCGAGAAGGCCATCCACAAGTCGGATCTCGGGCTTACGCCGAATACCGCGGGCGCTGTCATCCGCCTGCCGCTGCCGCCGCTGACCGAGGAGCGCCGGCGCGATTTCATCAAAGTCGCCAAGGGCGAGTCGGAAAACGCCCGCGTCGCCGTCCGTAATGTGCGGCGCGACGTCATGACCGACCTCAAGGATCTCCTCAAGGCCAAGGAGATCTCGCAGGACGACGAGCGCCGCGCGGAAGAAGACGTGCAGAAGCTCACCGACAAGTACGTTGCCGAGATCGACCAGGTCTTTGCTGAGAAGGAGAAAGAGCTCCTTCAGGTATGAGTCTGACCGGATCGGGCTCCTCGCCGGCCGCAGCCAGTTCCCAGCCGCGGCACGTAGCGATCATCATGGACGGTAACGGCCGCTGGGCCCAGGCGCGCTTTCTGCCGCGTGCCGCCGGGCATCGTGCGGGCGTCTCGTCGGTGCGTATGGCGGTCGAGGAATGCAAGAACCGCGGCATCGAGGTGCTGTCGGTGTTCGCCTTCTCGAGCGAGAACTGGAATCGCCCGCCCACCGAGGTCGGGCTCCTGATGCAGCTGCTGCTCGACGTGC
>CAITAM010000020.1 GCA_903890265.1 uncultured Pseudomonadota bacterium
AAGGTGTAACGCAACGGACGCCGCAGGCGCAATCCGGTGGATCTTTGCAAGGACCTGACGGGTCGTGTCACTAAGTGACGCGCAGGGTCACTCAGCGACGCCCGCTCCCGGTCGCCGGACCTCCCGGCGGCTGCAAGTCATTGATTCTTTGAGCACGGCCCTGCCCATCTGCCTTGGCATGGAACTTGCCATCTAAAACCTCACAGGATCTTGACACTAAAACGCCGGGCCTTCGGCACGCCATTTGACCACTCCCCATTGACCAGCATCCACGAGGTTTCCATGCGCCGCTCCCATGCCAAAGGTTTCACCCTGATCGAACTCATGATCGTGATCGCCATCATCGGCATCCTCGCCGCGATCGCGATCCCGGCCTACCAGGACTACACGATCCGCGCCCAGGTCTCCGAGGGCGTAATCCTCACGAGCAGCACCAAGGTCGCGATTGCGGACTATTACGCCCAGAACGGCACCTGGCCGACGGCCATGACCGGCGGCGGCACGGCGCTGAACTACACCGCGGTGCCGACCGGCAATTACGTCTCGAGCGTCTCGACCAGCGGCGGCGCCATCACGGTCACCTTCGGCAACAAGGTGAATTCCGCGGTCTCCGGCCAGACACTCAGCATGAACGCCGCGCTGACCACGGCCGGGGACATCGCCTGGGTCTGTGGCAACTCGACGGCGCTGCCGAGCGGCGCGAGCAAGATCGGTTCCGGCGGCACGACGGTGGCGAACAAGTACCTGCCGAAGAACTGCCAGGCCTAAACCCGACTGCGCCCCGGCACACGGCGAAGGGCCGTGCGCCGGGGCGGTCAGCGCGCCTTCAGCAGCAGCGCGCTGCCCGCCGGCAGCGGAACCGTAACCGCCCCCGCGACAACCGGAAGCGCGGGCCCCGCGAGCGGAGTCCAGCTGCCGTCGACGCCGATCGCGGCCCCGCCCAGGCGGTGGCCGGTGGTCGCGTCCACGGAACTGCCCGTCAGCGTGAGGTAGCGCGCCGTGCTTGCCGAGGCGGGCAGCGTCACGGTCACGTCGCGCGCGACGGTGCGGCTGGCGTTGACGAGCACCACGTTCAGGCCGGCGCCGGTCGCCACGCAGTAGGCGCTCAGGCCCGCGACCGGTCCGGTAAGGCGGCAGGGCACGAGCGTGCCGGCCTCGGCCAGCGAGAAAAGCGTCAGCCCGTAATAGATCGGACGCACGTCGGTCACGGCGTGCTCGTTGTCCTCGATCGGCGTGTAGGTCGGCCCGGCAAAGCCGCCGTGCAGGTTGACGCCGGACGCCCCGGCGGACGCCGTGCCGAAGAGGTAGTTCAGTACCCACAACGCGCTGCCAAAGGCGTTGCTGACGCCCGGCGCACCGTGGTTGAAGAACGAGTTGGTCTCGGCGATCCGCAGCCCGCCGCGCGCGCCCGCGCGCCGGGTCGCCGCCAGCCACGTCGCGAGCTTGCCGTCGAGCGCGGGGTCGGGGCTCAGCAGCAAGTCCATGGTGGAGCCTGGCAGTCGCCCGTCGCCACGGTAGTAATGGCGCGTCAGGAGATCGACACGGCCGCTCTCGTCGGCGGCGAACGGCACGGTGAAGCCCACGTCGTCCTCGGCACTGGCCGGGCCGCTGAAGGAGGGCGCGGGTCCCGCGGCGAGACTGCCGACGCGCCGTGCCGCGGCCACCGCATCCAGCACCGCCTGCCGGTTCACCTCCCAGTGGCTCCTGAAGTCCGCGTAGCCGAAACCCGCCACCCGCTGGTAGTACTCGTCCGGCTCGTTGCCGAGCTCAAAGGCCTGCAGCCGGTCGCCGAGTGCGCGCAGTGCGGCGACCGCCTCGGCCGACACCGCGGCGGGATCGGTGATGACTGCCGGTGACACGCTCTCGTCGAGGAAGGGCAGGGCGTAGAGGACCTTCCAGTTCGTTGCGCGCAGGAACGCGCCAAGGCGCGTGAGATCGGCCGGCGCGAGCGCGCCCGTCGTCAGGCCGGGTCCGGCCGGCTGCCAGCGGGTCGCGTCCACGGAATTGCCGCCGACGCGCAACAGACCGGGTCCGAGGCGCGTCAGGAGGGCGACCAGCGGTGCGTTGTCGGCGGAGAAAAACGCACCGCTCAACTTCGCCTTCTCGTAGCTCAGGCCCGCGTAGCCCGCGGCCAGCGCGACACCGCCGCTGATCGTACTGGCCTCGAGCGCGGCCGTTGCGCCACCCGCGGTAACGCGGATGAGGAACGTCTGGCTCGCGGTGGCAGGCACGGTGGCCGCGTCACTCACCGTCGCCGTGAACGTGTAGAGCCCGGCGCCGGTGGGCGCGCCGGCCAGGTGCCCATTCGTGTTCAGAGTCACGCCGGGTGGCAGCGCCCCGGCCGCGAGCGTCCAGCGGTAGCCCGGCGTGCCGCCGCTGGAGGCGAGATCGCTCGTGTACGGCACGTTCACACCGCCCGCCGGCAGCAGCGCAGCCGTGCTGACCGCGAGCGACGACGGGATCGGCACCGCGACCGTCACCGCGGGCGACGGGTCGCTTGAGCCCAGCGCATTGTAGGCACTGATGGCGTAGCGGTAGCTCGAGCCGGGTGCGACGGTGGCGTCGACGAAGCGCGTGTCGGCGGTGGTTCCGAGCGGGGTGAACCCGCCGCTGCCGCCGGGCGCGCGCCACACCCGGTAGCCGTCGGCGAGACTCACGGCAGTCCAGGCCAGCGTGACCGTCGTGCCGCTCGGCTGGGCGGTGGGTGCGCCGGGCACCGCCGGTACCGTATCCGGCGTCACGGTTGCCTGCAGCGACGGCGCACTGCTGCCCGCGTCGTTGCTGGCGATCACCGCGTAGTGATAGGTGACGCCGTTGGTCAGGTTGCTGTCG
>CAITAM010000021.1 GCA_903890265.1 uncultured Pseudomonadota bacterium
ATCCCGGAGTTCGTCGGCCGTCTGCCCGTGGTCGCGACCCTCGAGGAGCTGGACGAGAACGCGCTGATCTCGATCCTGATGGAACCGCGTAACGCGCTGACGAAGCAGTACCGCAAGCTGTTCGACATGGAAGGCGTCGATCTCGAGTTCTCGGAGAGCGCGCTTCGCGCGGTCGCGCGCAAGGCCATGCAGCGCCGGACCGGCGCGCGCGGTCTGCGCACGATTCTCGAGAACACGCTGCTCGATACGATGTATGACCTGCCGGGGCTTCGAAACGTCGCCAAGGTCGTCATCGACGAGCCGGTCATCACCGGCGACAACAAGCCCTACATCGTCTACCGCGCCGAGGACCAGAAACTCGCCGCGGTCGAGGAGCGCCGGACGGGCTCGGACTGACGTCTCCCGGGTGATGCGTCAGTCAACCGGCGGCCCCTCTGCGGGGCCGCCGTTCGTTTGCGAGGTCGCGCTGCCGCGACCACCCGGCCACGGCCGCATGAAATTTGCGTGATCACGGGCCTTGCAACGCAGAGCCCGAACCCCATTGAGGTATGCTCGGAGTGGCGTGATCGGTGCTGCGCGCGGCGCACCGCGGTCGACTCGGCCTCACCCTTAAGCCCTAAGGACAGAACGTGAACGAACCCGTATCAAACCCGATCCCGTCCGACCCGTCCGCGCCGATCCCGGTGCTGCCGCTGCGCGACGTGGTCGTGTATCCGCACATGGTGATTCCGCTCTTTGTCGGCCGCGAGAAGAGCATTCTCGCGCTCGACCAGGCGATGAAGGCCGACAAGCAGATCCTGCTCCTCGCCCAGAAGCAGGCCGAAGTCGACGAACCGAAGGCCGACGACCTGTACCGGGTCGGCACGTTGGCGACGATTCTGCAGCTCCTCAAGCTGCCGGACGGGACGGTCAAGGTGCTGGTTGAGGGCGTCGGTCGGGCGGCGGTCGATGAGCTCGTGGCGACCGAGGCGTTCGCTGCCCGCGCCACGGCGCTGCCCGACATTGAGATCTACGAGGAGCGTGAGCTCGACGTGCTGACCCGCTCGGTGGTCAGCCAGTTCGAGCAGTACGTGAAGATGAACAAGAAGGTGCCGCCGGAGGTCCTGACCTCGCTGGCCGGCATCGAGCACGCCGGCCGGCTCGCCGATACGGTGGCGGCGCACATGTCGCTCAAGCTCGCCGAGAAGCAGCGCGTGCTCGAGATCCAGGACGTCCGCAAGCGCCTCGAACACGTGCTGGCGCTGGTCGAGGGCGAGATGGAAGTGCTGCAGATCGAGAAGCGGATTCGCGGCCGCGTCAAGCAGCAGATGGAAAAGAGCCAGCGCGAGTACTACCTCAACGAGCAGATGAAGGCCATCCAGCGCGAGCTCGGTGAGCTCGAGGATGCGCCGAACGAGATCGGCGAGATCGAGAAGCGCATCAAAAAGGCCGGGATGCCCAAGGAGGCGCGCGAGAAGGCGACGGCCGAGCTCAACAAGCTCAAGATGATGTCGCCCATGAGCGCGGAAGCGACGGTCGTGCGCAACTACATCGACTGGCTGGTCAAGGCGCCGTGGAAGAAGCGCAGCAAGGTCAGGCTCGACATCGGCGCGGCCCAGACCGTGCTCGATGAGGACCACTTCGGCCTCGAGAAGGTCAAAGAGCGTATCGTCGAGTTCCTGGCGGTGCAGCAGCGCGTGCAGACGCTGAAGGGCCCCATCCTCTGCCTCGTCGGTCCGCCGGGCGTCGGCAAGACCTCGCTTGGCCAGAGCATCGCCAAGGCGACGAACCGCAAGTTCGTGCGCATGTCGCTTGGCGGCGTGCGCGACGAGGCCGAGATCCGCGGCCACCGTCGTACCTACATCGGCTCGATGCCGGGCAAGATCCTGCAGAACATGGCCAAGACCGGCGTGCGTAACCCGCTGTTCCTGCTCGACGAAATCGACAAGATGTCAATGGACTTCCGCGGTGACCCGTCGTCCGCCCTGCTCGAAGTCCTCGACCCCGAGCAGAATGCCACGTTCAACGACCACTACCTCGAGGTCGATTTCGACCTGTCGGAAGTCATGTTCGTCTGCACGGCGAATACCCTGAATATCCCGGCGCCGCTGCTGGACCGCATGGAAGTGATCCGGCTGGCCGGCTACACCGAGGACGAGAAGCTCAACATCGCGCGCCGCTACCTCGTGCCGAAGCAGGCGAAGCAGAACGGCCTCAAGGACGGCGAGCTCAAGATCGCCGATGGCGCCCTGACCGACATCGTGCGGCACTACACGCGCGAGGCCGGCGTTCGCAACCTCGAACGCGAGGTGTCGAAGATCTGCCGCAAGGCGGTCAAGCAGCTGCTCGAGAAGCCGGCCGTCGCGCCGTTGTCGGTGACCGCCAAGAACCTCGACAAGTACCTCGGCGTGCAGCGCTTCCGCTACGGGCGCGCGGAGGAGTCGAACCGGATCGGGCAGGTCACCGGGCTTGCCTGGACGGAGGTGGGCGGCGAGCTGCTGACCATCGAGGCCGCCGTCATGCCCGGCAAGGGCAAGCTGTCCTACACCGGCCAGCTGGGCGAGGTGATGCAGGAGTCGATTCAGGCGGCCATGACCGTGGTCCGCAGTCGCCAGGACGTCCTCGGCCTTGACGCCGACGTGCACCAGAAACACGACGTGCACGTGCACGTGCCGGAGGGGGCGACGCCGAAGGACGGCCCGTCGGCGGGCATCGGCATGTGCACGGCGCTCGTCTCCGCCCTGACCAAGATTGCCGTGCGTGCGGACGTCGCCATGACCGGTGAGATCACGCTGCGCGGTGAGGTGCTGCCCATCGGCGGCCTGAAGGAGAAGCTGCTTGCCGCGCACCGCGGCGGGATCACGACCGTGCTGATCCCGGCCGAGAACGAGAAGGACCTCGCGGAGATCCCGGCCAACATCAAGGACAAGCTCGAGATCCGTCCCGTGAAGTGGATCGACGAGGTCCTGGAGGTCGCCCTGGTGCGCCCGGCCCTGGTGGCGCGCCCGGCGGACGCCACGCCCGCCAAGGCCGCCAGCGGCCGCTCACGCAAGCCCAAGCGGCCGGCGAAGGGGCTGAGAGCCCACTGAGGCCGGCACGACCGGGCCGCCCGGCGCGTGGTACTTGGCGCGGGGCGGTCGGATCGCGTAGACTCTCGCGCCCTCGGGTTGCCCGGGCCGATTCGGGTGCTTAGCTCAGCTGGTAGAGCGGCGCCCTTACAAGGCGTAGGTCACAGGTTCGATCCCTGTAGCACCCACCATCCGGACGCCGGCCATGCAACCGGCCGTCGCGCGGGTGGCCGGCCGGGGGCGTGCGCGGGTGCGCGAGGACGAGTTTGAGTGGACAGTTTCGGGTCGCTGAACGCCCGCAACGAGTCCCGACCGGACGCCGGTGGCCTGGGAGCCAGCGGCGGACGGCTGAAGCCCGGCGGGCGAGCCGCGGGGCAGAGTCATGGAGTGGTAGTTCAGCTGGTTAGAATACCGGCCTGTCACGCCGGGGGTCGCGGGTTCGAGTCCCGTCCACTCCGCCAAAACCGACGGCCGCGGCGAAACCCGCGGCCGTTGTTCTTTCCGGGGACCGAAACATGCTGCAGTGGATCAACGACCGCGTTAAGCACCTGGGCTGGATCCTCCTCGCTCCGATCGCGCTGACCTTTGTCGTCTGGGGCGTGCACGGCATTGCCGACTTCTCCACCCAGGCGAGCCAGGGCCTCAAGGTGAACGGCCAGGATCTGCCGACCGACCGCCTGCGGGCGTCCTACCAGGAGCAGATCGGCCAGTTCCGCAGCATCCTGCCGGACGGCGAGGTCTCGCCGGCGGTCATCGAGGCGACCAAGAAGTCGCTCATCGACCGCTACGTGGGCTCGGCGCTGCTCGATTCGCAGATCGATGCGCAGCACTACGTGGTGACCGACCAGCAGGTCGTCGACGCGATCCATCAGGTCCCGGCGTTCCAGATCGGCGGTGTGTTCAATCGCGACGCCTACGAAGGCGCCCTGCGCCAGCAGGGCTACACCCCGCAGCGCTTCGAGGCCGAGGAGCGCAAGTCGCTGCGC
This sequence comes from uncultured Pseudomonadota bacterium, assembly GCA_903890265.1. GTDB lineage: Bacteria > Pseudomonadota > Gammaproteobacteria > Steroidobacterales > Steroidobacteraceae > CAIKMS01. Next base: position 4,034 of record CAITAM010000021.1, read on the forward strand.
AGCCGCGAACTCGAGGGCGGGCTCACGCTGTCGGCGTTCGTTACGCCGCTCGAATTCAAGAACACCGTGGCGCTGGAAAAGGAAACCCGCGACGCCGCCTACGTGCTGATTCCGGCGGCCCGGTTCAGGGCTGCCGTGCACCCGGACGACAAGGCACTCAGCGCCTACTACGAGGCGCATAAGGCCAGCTACCAGTCCGAGGACACGGTGAGTCTCGAATATGTCGAGCTCAAGCTCGAGGACCTCCAGGCGCGCGTGGTGGCCGACGATGCGACCCTCAAGGCCTACTTCGAGTCCATCAAGGACCGCTACACGGACCCCGAGAAGCGCCGGGCGCGTCACATCCTGATCACCGCCGGCGCGGACCCCGCCAAGGCCGAGGCCAAGGCGACCGAGCTCTACCAGGCGGCGACGGCCCCGAACGCCGATTTTGCGGCGCTCGCCAAGGCCAACTCGCAGGACCCGGGCTCGGCCGCGCAGGGCGGCGATCTCGGCTGGGCGGAACGCACCTCGTTCGTGGGGCCGTTCGCCGATGCGCTGTTCGCGATGCAGCCGGGCGAGATCAAGGGGCCGGTGAAGACCCAGTTCGGCTGGCACATCATCAAGCTCGACGATATCCAGCCGGGCCACCAGAAGTCCTACGACGAGGTAAAGCCGACAATCGAGGCGGAGTACCGCAAGAACGAGGCGGAGAAGCGTTTCGGTGACCACCAGGAAAAGCTCGACACCCTGGCCTTTGAGAACTCGACGAGTCTTGAGCCCGTGGCCAAGGCGCTCGACCTGACCGTCAAATCGGTGCCGGACTACACCCGCAAGTCCGGTGGTGGCGGCCTGCCGCCGATCGCGAAGGTCGTGGCGGCCGCCTTTTCCGCGGACGTGCTCGGGGGCCAGAACAGCCGCGCGATCGAGCTCAAGCCCGGTGACGTCGTCGTGCTGCGCGCGACCAATCACCGCCCGCCCGTCCAGCTCACGCAGGCCGAGGCCGCCGACCGGGTGCGTGACGGTGCGACGGACGAGGCGGCCGCCGCTGCGGCGCGCGCCGCGGCCGATGCGCTGATCGCGAGCCTGAAGGCGGGCAAGCCGCTCGCCGAGGCGATCGCCCCGCTCGCGCCCACCCGCGCGGTCGAGGAGCCGGTGCCGGGCAAGCCGCAGAACGTCGCTCCCACCGACGTCCGGGTCCAGGCCATGCGCTCCTTTGAGCGCAAGAACCAGAACGTGCCCCCGGCGCTGCTCGCGGCCATATTCACGACCGAGCCGCCGGCCGCCGGTGGCGTGTCGGCGGGACAGGTGACGCTTGGCAATGACACCGCGGTCTACGCGGTGAGCGCGATCAAGCCCGGCGTCGCCGTCGCCAAGGGGCCGCAGGACCTGCGGAACTACACCCGGGTTCAGGGCTCGAACGAAGTGGCCGCCTACGTCGCCACCCTGCGCACCAAAGCCAAGGTAGCGATCGATCCCAAGCTGTTCGAGTAGCCGCCCGGGATCCCTTCGCCGCGCACCCGCTCAACTGAATGTAAGGATGGCAGCCGGTCATGACGTCGCCCACGAAACCCGCTCCGATCGAGTTCATCAACCTTAAGGCCCAGTACGCGGCCCTGCGCGACAACATCAACGCGCGGATCCAGGCGGTGCTCGACCACGGCCAGTACATCCTCGGGCCCGAGGTCCAGGAAGCGGAGCAGAAGCTCGCGCAGCACGTCGGGGTAAAGCACTGCGTGACGATGGCGAGCGGGACCGACGCGCTCCTGGTCGCGCTGATGGCGCTTGAGATCGGACCGGGCGACGAGGTGATTACCTCGGCATTCACGTTCGCGGCCACGGCCGAAGTCATCGCCCTGGTCGGCGCAAAGCCGGTCTTCATCGACGTCGAGCCGGACACGTGCAACATCGATGTCGCCAAGATCGAAGCGAGGATCACGTCCCGCACCCGCGCGATCATGCCGGTCAGCCTCTATGGCCAGTGCGCTGACATGGACGAACTCAATGCCTGCGCGGTGCGCCACGGCCTGCCGGTCATCGAGGATGCCGCGCAGAGCTTTGGCGCCACCTACAAGGGGCGCAAGAGCGGCGGTCTGTCGACGATCGGCTGCACGAGCTTCTTCCCCTCGAAGCCGCTCGGCTGTTACGGCGATGGCGGCGCGCTGTTCACCAACGACGACCGCCTGGCGCAGGCGGCACGCGAAATTCGTGTCCACGGCCAGAGCAAGCGCTACACCCACACGCGCATCGGTATCGGTGGGCGCATGGACACGCTGCAGTGCGCGGTGATTCTCGGCAAGCTCGATCGGTTCGAGTGGGAGCTCGGCCGGCGGGCGGAGCTGGCCGCGCGCTACCAGCAGCTGCTCGAGGCCTCGGGCAGCGGCATCCGGGCGACCACCGTGCGGGCCGACCGCGACAGTGTCTGGGCGCAGTTCACCGTCCTCGTGGAGCGGCGGGACTTTGTTCAGGAGCAGCTGAAGGCGAAGGGCATCCCGACCGCCGTGCACTACCCGATGTCGCTGAACCACCAGCCGGCCTACGCGGCGTACTGCTGCCCGGAATGCTGCCCCGTCAGTGATCGGCTGGCGGCGCGCGTCATGAGCCTGCCGATGAGCCCGGACCTCGATTTCGCCGAGCAGGATCGCATTGTCGCGGCGCTTGCGGAGGCGGTCCGCCAGTAGGCCGTCTGCCGGCGCTGCGCGCCGGCGCGGGCAAGCGCCCGCAGGCCGCTCAGGACTCGGCTTCGCCGAAGCTCATGCCGACGTTGTGGTAGCCGCCGTCGACGTAGACGATCTCACCGGTGATGCCCGCCGCGAGGTCCGAGCAGAGAAAGGCGGCGGCGTTACCGACGTCGTCCTGGGTGACGTTGCGCCGGATCGGGGCCACGGTCGCCACGTGCGCCAGCATTTTCCGGAAGCCCGCGATGCCCGCGGCGGCGAGTGTCTTGATCGGCCCGGCCGATACCGCGTTGACGCGGATGCCGCGCGGCCCCAGGTCCGCCGCCAGAAAGCGGACGTTCGCCTCGAGGCTGGCCTTGGCGAGGCCCATGACGTTGTAGCTTGGCAGGGACCGGACCGCGCCCAGGTAGGACAGCGTGAGCACGGCGCCCGCCCGGCCTTCCATCAGCGGCAGGGCTTCGCGGGTCACGGCGGTCAGGCTGTAGCTTGAGACATCGTGCGCCACACGAAAGGCCTCGCGCGACGTGTTCTCGACCAGCGTTCCCGTCAGCGCCTCGCGTGGTGCGAAGGCGACCGAGTGCACGAGGATGTCCAGGCTGTCCCAGAATCCCTTGAGGGTCGCGAAGCCGGCACTGATGGCCGCGTCGTCGCTGACGTCCATTTCGAAGACGCGGTCCGAGTCGAGGCCCTTCGCAAGCTCCACGACACGGTCCCGGAACCGTTCGCCGACATACGAGAAGGCCAGCTCCGCGCCCTCGCGGCGCATGGCCTCGGCAATGCCGTAGGCGATCGAGCGATCGCTTGCCAGTCCAATGATCAGTGCGCGCTTGCCAGCGAGAAACGCCATGGTGAATCCTTCTCTTGGGGTGCCGTCAGCCGTCGGCGTCCGGGGTCAGCCGCCAAACTCGCGGTGATCGAGGTGCACGACGAGCTTCTGGCCCGGGTGCACCGTCGAGTTCGGCAGGCTGTTCCAGGCTTTGAGCTGCGCGACGGTGACATCGAAATGCTCGGAGATGCGCGACAGCGAGTCGCCGTTGCGCACGGTGTAGTGGACGCGCCTGGTCGCCGGTTCGTCGGCCTTGTGCTTGTGGCCGGCCTTGGCCGATGCGGCCGCACCCTTCGTCTTGCCGTGACCGGCGGGCTCGTCGGTCGTGTCGGCCACCTTGAGCTTGGCGCCGGCCGGCAGGGAGTTACGCGGCTTCATGCCATTCATGGCGGCCAGTGTCTTCACGTCGACGTGGTTGCGCTTGGCGATGGACCAGAGCGTATCGCCCTCGCGGACGACGTACACCCGGGCATGCGGCGCGCCGGCGCGGGCGGCGGCCGGGGTCGCCGCGTGCTCACCCTCGATGATGAGTCCCGCGCGCAGCGGCGCAATGTTGCTCGCCGGCAGCAGGATCTCGGTGCCGGGGTTGAGATGGGCGCCACTGCCGGGGTTGAGCATCGCGATGGTGGCGGCGGGCATGTCGTGGCTGCGGGCGAGCGAGGCGACGCTGTCGCCGGCCGTCACGACGTGCCGTTCAAGGGGCATGCGGATGTCCGCCGGCAGCTTCGTGACCGCGTCACGAAAGGCGTCGGCGGAGTCGGCGGGCACGAGCAGCTTGTGCGGGCCGCCGGGGTCGGTCGCCCAGCGGTTGAAGGCGGGGTTGAGGGCGTGGAGCTCGGCTGCGCTGACGCCGACGAGCTCGGCAGCGACGCGCAGGTCGATCTGACCCGGCACGTCGACGCTGGCAAAGTACGGCCGGTTCGGGATCGGCGTGAAGGCGAGCCCGTACCAGTCCGGGTGCTCCAGGATCCGCGCCATCGCCAGCAGTGCCGGCACGTAGCCCCGCGTCTCGTTCGGCAGCTTGAGGTTCCAGAACGAGGTCGGCAGGCCGAGCTCGCGGTTGTGATCGACGGCGCGCTGCACGGCACCCTCGCCGCAGTTGTAGGCGGCGATCGCGAGTTCCCAGTCGCCGAAGCGCTGGTGCAGAACCTCGAGGTAGTCGAGTGCCGCGCGGGTCGAGTCGACGATGTCACGCCGGCCGTCCTGCCACCAGTTGACGCGCACCTGGTAGCGCGTCGCGGTCGGTGCGACGAACTGCCAGATTCCGGCGGCACGGGCCCGCGAGTAGGCGTAAGGGTTATACGCACTCTCAATGACGGGCAGCATGGCAAGCTCCGCCGGCATGTGCCGTGCCTCAAGCTCGGTCGTGACGTAGTACAGGTAGCGCTCCGCGCGCTCGAAGGTCCGGCTCAGGAAGTCCGGCTTCTTGACGAAGAAGGCGATCTGCTGGTCGATCGGCGTGTTCTCTTCCTCCGGCAGCTGGTAGCCGGCACGCAGGCGCTGGAAGAGGTCGCTCGCGCCATCGCCATTGAGGTCGTCCCGTACCGGCGGCGGTGTCTGGGCGACGTCGGTCGGCGTCCCCGGCGGGCTCTTGAGCGTCGGCAGCTGGCCGCGGGGTGCGGCGGTCAGCCCGTAGGCGTCGCCGTGGGAGTCCGGCTGCGACTGGCAAGCAGCCAGCAGCAGCGTCGCGCCAAGACCGCACAGCAGGCGCCGCACGGTGGGGGTGAAATCGATCATCCGCGAAATCCGTCCTTCCAGCGTCGGATGGCCGCAAACACGGCCACGGGGTCGGTGAGCGGCACGCCTTCATGGCGCTCGGCGC
>CAITAM010000022.1 GCA_903890265.1 uncultured Pseudomonadota bacterium
AGCTCGGTGTCTCGCGGATCTTCTCGAACAACTGCGCAAGCTCGTCACTGCTCAACGCGCGGTTGCGCGGCCGTTCGGTACCACCGGCGTCCAGACGGGGCGTGAAATCTGCGGCGGGGTTGCTCAAGAGGAAACGACGCCGCACGCCGAAGGCAAATATCCGACGTGTAAAGCGCAGCAGGTCGTTGGCTGCCGTGGGAGCGCGGCCTTTCACCTCATCGAGCATGCGAGCCACGTCGGCGGGCGTAATTTCACACGCCGGCAAGCGCCCCAGCTTTGGCAGGAGGTACTTGTCGAGATACCGCCGCGGTACGGCGGGGTGCTTGAGTCCGCGCACTTGCACCTCGGCGCGATACCAGTCCTCGCAGAGCGACTTGAACGATCCCTTCTGCCGTTCCTCCGCGAGTGCCGCACGGCGGACGGCCAGCGGATCCTGCTGCTTGTCGAGCAGCACTCGCGCCTGGCGCGCTTCGACGCGCGCTTGCGCCAGCGGCATGTCGGGATAGTTGCCAAGCGTGAGCCAATGCTGTCGGCCGGCGAAGTGATAGCGCAGCGTCCACGAGGCGCCGTCGCGCGTTTGCTTGCGCAGGTACAGCCCGTCGCCGTCGCTGAGGAGCACGGGCTCACCGGACCGATGAGCTCGCTCTACTGCCAGTGCCGTGAGTTTCGCGCGTCCCATGTCGCCCCCTTGTCTCGGTGGTTTGCGCAGTGCTTCCAGCACTACGCAAACCACCTTGTTCGTCGAATGGTAGCTACAGATTTAGCTACAACTCAGCTACCTGCCTAGCTACAAGTGTAGCTGAGAGGCAGTTGGAGGTCAGTGGACGTTTCTGGTCAAAACACCTAGAAACTCAGGGGTTTACGGCAACTTCTCCGGAGGTCTGTGGACGCCCCCGGAAGTCATTCGATGTTCTGCACCTGCTCGCGCATCTGCTCGATCAGGACCTTCATGTCGACGGCGGCGCGTGTGGTTTCCACGTCCTGCGACTTCGAGGACAGGGTGTTGGCCTCGCGGTTGAATTCCTGCATCAGAAAGTCGAGACGCCGGCCCGAGGGTTCATCGGCGGTGAGTGCCTTGCCGACCTCCTCGACGTGGCTGCGCAGGCGGTCGATCTCCTCATCGACATCCATCCGCGTCACGAGCAGCGCGATTTCCTGCTCGAGCCGCTCGTGATTGAGCTCGCTCGCCAGTCCCGCGACGCGCTCCTTGAGGCGGGCCCCGGCGCGCAGGCGCACCTCCGGCAGGCGTGCCGCGACGACCGCGGTCAGGTCGACAATCTGCTGGCAGCGGCTGGTCAGCATGGCCGCGATCCGTTCGCCTTCGCTCGCGCGCATGGCGGTGAGCGCGTCGAGCGCCTCGACGAGCAGGCTCTTCGCGGTGCTGAGCAGCGGCGCCACCTCCCGCTCCGGCTCGCAGAGCACCCCCGGCCAGCGCATCAGCTCGACCGGCGTGACGCGGGCGAGCTCACCGATCCGCGAGCGGGCGCGGGCCGTCACTTCCTGCAGGCGCAGCACCAGCTGGTCGAGCAGCTCGCCATTCAGCTCAAGCGCGGCATGGCCGCCCTGGGCCGGTCGGTACTGCAGCGTGGCGTCGAGCTTGCCGCGCCGGACCCGCGCGCTTAACAGGGCACGCAGTTCGGCCTCGAGCGAGCGGAATTCTTCCGGCAAGCGCAGGCTGGTTTCCAGGTAGCGGTGGTTGACCGTACGCAATTCCCAAACGAGGGTGCCGAAGTCGGCGACGTGCTCGCGCCGCGCGAAGCCGGTCATGCTGCGGATCATAGAGCGGTGTCCCAGAGCGGGAAGAAGTTCTTGTGCTATAAAGCGAGGCCAGTCTAACAGAGCACGTCGACGAGGCGCTTGGAGCGAGCGTGGAGATTGAGTACGCCGACCTGAGCGTCGTCGGACATCGTGAGGAAAACCAGGATCGCGTCGCGGTTGCCGCCGGCGACCACGCGGTGCTCCTGATGGCCGTCGACGGCATGGGCGGGCACTCGGACGGCGCCGCCGCCGCCGAGGCGGCGCGCGAGTCGCTGCTCGTGTCGTTCTGGCAGCAGACGCATCCACTGCTCGATCCCCTTGGCTTCCTGCACCTCGCCATCGGCCGCGCGCACGAGGAAGTCGTCGCGCTCGGCACCAAAGTGGCGCCGGAGCTGCGCCCGCGCGCGACCTGCGCGGTCTGCCTGGTGCAGGGCGGGGTGGCTTACTGGGCGCACGTCGGGGACAGCCGCGTCTACCTGCTGCGCGGCGGCGCCACGGTTCGGCGCACCCGCGACCACAGCCACGTGGAGCAGCTCCTGCGCGACGGGGTGATCACCGAAGCCGAGGTGCACGACCATCCGATGCGCAATTACGTGGAATGCTGCCTCGGCGGTGATCCCATCCTGCCGGAGATGACGGTGGGGCGGCGCCTCGCGCTGCAGCCCGATGACGTGCTGCTCGTCTGCACGGACGGACTGTGGGCGAACATCCCGGACGAAGAAATGGGCGTCGTCTGGCGCGGCCGGCCGCGGCTGCGTGACACCTTGCAGGAGCTGTGCAAGGTCGCCGTGCAGCGCGCCGCGCCGCACAGTGACAATACCTCGGTGGCGGTGCTGCGCTTCGTCCGCTGAACGCGCGGGCCCATGGCCCGGTCCCGGTCTGCCACAATAGCGCCTGAAGTCGCGCCGTCCGTCGCGGCAGGTCCCCCGAAGGAGACGAAGCATGCGACCGAGCGGCCGTGCGCCCGACGAGTTGCGCCCCGTGCGCATTACCCGCCATTTCACCCGCCACGCCGAAGGCTCCGTGCTGGTCGAGTTTGGCCACACGCAGGTGCTGTGCACGGCGACGGTCGAGTCCGGCGTGCCGGGCTTTCAGCGCGGCAGCGGCAAGGGCTGGCTGACGGCGGAATACGGCATGTTGCCGCGTGCCACGCACACCCGCTCGGGGCGGGAAGCCGCGCGCGGCAAGCAGGGCGGCAGAACGCTGGAGATCCAGCGGCTGATCGGCCGCAGTCTGCGCGCGATCGTTGACCTGAAGGCGCTCGGCGAGCGCACGATCACGCTCGACTGCGACGTGCTGCAGGCCGACGGCGGCACCCGCACCGCGGCGATCACCGGCTCCTACGTGGCCCTGCACGACGCCGTGACGAAACTCCTCGCCCGGCGCGAGCTTCAGGCGAGCCCGCTGCACGGGCAGGTGGCGGCGGTGTCGGTCGGTCTCTACGCCGGCGAGGCGGTGCTTGATCTCGACTACGCCGAGGACTCGCAGGCCGAGACCGACATGAATGTCGTGATGACCGACGGCGGCGGCTTCGTCGAGCTGCAGGGGACGGCGGAAGGGCACGCCTTCCGCCGCCACGAGCTCGACCGGCTGCTGGCCCTGGCCGAGGGCGGAATCCGCTCGCTGGTCGCCCTGCAGGCGGCTGCCCTGGCGACATGACCGAGCTGGTCCTCGCGTCAGATAACGCGGGAAAAATCGCCGAAATTCGCGCGATCGTCGCCGAATTCGGCCTTATTGTTCGTCCGCAGGGTGAGTTCGGAATCCGCTCCGCGGAGGAGACCGGAACCACCTTCCTGGCCAACGCGCTGCTCAAGGCGCGCCACGCGGCGCGCCTGAGCGGGCAGGCCGCCCTCGCCGACGACTCGGGGCTTGAGGTCGATGCGCTCGGTGGTGCGCCGGGGGTGTACTCCGCCCGCTACGCGGGCCCTGCGGCGACGGACGCGGCCAACAACGCCAAGCTGCTCGAGGCTCTCGCCGGGTTTGCGGGGCCCAGGACTGCCCGCTACCGCTGCGTGATCGCCGTCGTGCGCACCGCGGACGATCCCGCGCCGCTGGTGGCGGAGGGCACCTGGGAGGGCGCTATCGCGTACGCGCCGCGCGGCAGCGGGGGGTTCGGCTACGACCCGCTGTTCCTGGTCGCCGGCGACCCCGCCGGGCGCACTGCCGCCGAGTGGGCGGCTGCCGAGAAGAACACCGTCTCGCACCGCGGCCAGGCCCTCGCCGCGCTGCGCGCACGCCTCGCGAACCACGTGGCCGTGCCACCGGGCGCCGTCGGCGACCATGCTTGAGGCGCCACCGCTCGGGCTCTACGTGCACCTGCCGTGGTGCGTGAAGAAATGCCCGTACTGCGATTTCAACTCCTACGAGGTGCCGGCCGGGGAATTCCCCGGCGAGCGCTACGTAGCGGCGCTGCTTCGGGATCTCGAGCGTGACCTGCCGCTCGCGGCCGGGCGAAGCGTCGAGACGGTGTTTTTCGGCGGTGGTACGCCGAGCCTGTTCGACCCCGCCGACATCGCGGCGCTGCTGCAGGGGGTCAGGGAGCGGCTGCCGCTCGCGAACGGGGCGGAAATCACGCTCGAGGCCAATCCCGGCACGGTCGAGCGGGGCGACTTTTCAGGCTACCGCGAGGCCGGCATCACGCGCGTGTCGCTCGGCGCGCAGTCGTTCGCCGCCGAGCAGTTGCGCCTGCTCGGGCGCATCCACGCCGCGGCCGACACGGGGGCTGCGGTCGCTGACCTTGGCCGCGCGGGCCTCGCGAACTTCAACCTCGACCTCATGTACGCGTTGCCGGCGCAGACGCTGGATCTCGCGGTCGCCGACCTCGCCACGGCCATCGGCCTGTCACCGCCGCACCTGTCGTACTACCACCTGACGCTGGAGCCCGGCACGGCGTTCTACCGCAAGCCGCCGGTGCTGCCGGACGAGGAATTGGCGCTTGCCATCGAGGCCACGGCGACCGAGCGGCTGACGGCTGCCGGCTACCGGCGCTACGAGGTGTCGGCGTGGGCCACGCCCGGTGCCGAGTGCCGCCACAACGTGAACTACTGGCGCTTCGGCGATTACCTCGGGCTCGGTGCCGGGGCGCACGGCAAGCTGACGGTGCCGGACGAGGATCGGATCGTGCGGACCCTGAAACCGCGCAATCCCGCGACGTATCTTGCCACCCGCGACGACCCCGTACAGGGCCTGCGCACCGACGTGGATCGGCACGACCGGCCGTTCGAGTTCATGCTGAACGCGTTGCGGCTGAGCGACGGGTTCAGGCACGCCGAATTTGCCGCGCGTACCGGCTTGCCGCTGGCGTCGGTCGGGGCGGTGGTGGACGACCTGCTCGGCCGCGGCCTGCTCGAGGAGGACGGCGGGAGGCTGCGCGCGAGCCCGCTCGGCTGGCGGTTTCTGAACGATGTACAGGCCGCCTTTCTGGTTTCCTCACCAACTTCAGGCACCTAGGTCCGGTAGCCGGCGTGGGTCCGGCGGGTCGCCCCGGCCCGCCGTGGAAATTGCTCCGTGGAACTTGACATTTTCTGAATTCGCGCTCGCCGGCCCCGCCCGGCGCCCAAGTTG
>CAITAM010000023.1 GCA_903890265.1 uncultured Pseudomonadota bacterium
CGCTCGGCCCACTCGCACGCCCCGAGAGCGAGGCGCGCGAGCAACGGGGTCTGTGGCGCCGGCGACTGCACGAGGGGGTCTCGGTCCGAGCGGGGTTTCAGTGAGCCGCCTCGGCATCGGCCGGCGGCCGGCCCTTGACGACCCGGTCAAAGAACTGTTGCAGCGCGTGGAACAGGTGCAGGCGCATCTGCGGCTTGGACAGGCCGTGCTTGGCGCCCGGGTAGGTCATCAGCTCGAACTGGGTGCCCCGGCTCTGCAGTTCGGACATGAGCTGCGTCGAGTTCAGGAACAGCACGTTGTCATCGGCCATCCCGTGCGCGAGAAAGAGCGGCGCCCGGATGTCTTTCACGTAAGGCAGCACACCGGACATGGCGTAGCCATCCGGGTTCTCCTTCGGCGTGCCGAGGTAGCGCTCGGTGTAGGCCGAGTCGTAGAGGCGCCAGTCGGTCACGGGCGCCACGGCAAATCCGCCGGCGAGCTGGTCGGCACCTTTGGCCAGCAGCATCAGCGTCATGTAGCCGCCGTAGCTCCAGCCGAACACACCGATCCGCCGCGGGTCGATCCAGGGCTGCGATTGCAGCCAGCGCACGCCGGCCAGCTGGTCCCGCACCTCCGCGTCGCCGAGCCGGTGATAGATGGCGTCGCTGAAGGTCCGGCCGCGCCGCGACGAGCCGCGGTTGTCGAGCTCGAAGACGACATAGCCCTGCTGCGCCATGTATTGCTTGTACAGTTCGTCCGGACTTGAGGGGAAACGACGGATGACGGACTGGACACCGGGTCCGCCGTAGACGGACAGAAACACGGGATAGCGTTTCGCCGGGTCGAAGCCCGGCGGCTTGATGAGCCCGTAGTGCAGGGTCTGGCCGTCCTCGGCCTTGAGTGTGCCGTATTCGGTCGGCCGGTGGCTCGCCACGTACGGCGCGTAGGGGTGCGTGGCGTTGAGCGCATTTTCCTCGATCCAGGCGAGGTGGCGCCCGTCAGGTCCGTTGATGGCAACGCTCACCGGGGAAGTGCCATCCGAGTACGTGTCGACGTACAGGCCCACCGTCTTCGCGTCGTCGGGGAACTGCGCGCTGTGCCAGCCGTCGCCGCGACTGACGCGCGCGGGTGCTGCTGCCGCGCTGCCGTTCAGCGGTACCGTGTAGACCTGGTTATCGATGGCGGCGTCCTTGTTGGACGAGAAGTACACGAGGCCGCGTGCTTCGTCGATCGCGAGCAGACGGCCGACCGGCCAGGCGCCGCTGGTCAGCGTCCGGCGCAGCACGCCATCCATGCCGTAGAGGTAGAGGTGCTTGAAGCCACTGCGCTCGGATGACCAGACGAAGCCCGGCTGCTTCTTGAGGAACCGCAGGTCGTCGTGCAGGTCGACCCAGGTCGCCGAGGTTTCCGTGAGGAGAGTCCGCGAGGCGAGCGTTCTGCTGTCGACCAGCACGAGGTCGAGGCGCTTCTGGTCGCGGGACAGGCGCTGGTAGGCGACATGCCCGCTGTCCGGTGTCCAGTCGACCCGTGGCA
>CAITAM010000024.1 GCA_903890265.1 uncultured Pseudomonadota bacterium
CCATTCTCGGTCCGCAGCCGGCGTTCGGCAGTTTCGATCTGAACGCGGGCCTCGGCGAACGCGGCTGGACCGCCGAGATCACGCTGGAGAATGCCAGCGACACGCGTGGCCAGCTGACCCGATACCTCGCCTGCTCGTCGACCTATTGCCAGACGCCCTACGTCGTACCCATCCGTCCGCGCAACCTGACGATCCAGTTCAGTCAGCGGTTCTGAACCGCGGCGGCAGACGCGGTCCGGGGTCCGTCCGGACCCCGATTTGCGTCGTCGGGCGGCACGACGCACTATCCGCAGCCGGAGTGGTCACCGGTGTGGGGAAAGATCATGCGAAGGGCGGGACAACAGGGCCTCGCGGTCGCGCTGCTGCTCGGCGTCCTCGGCGCGGCGGACGCCGGGGTTGCAGCAGACTCCGCGAGCCAGGCGATCGAGGCGACCTACGCCGCGCGGCACTACGGGCAGGTCGCGATCTCCCCCGACGGCCACCGCGTGGCCTGGATCGAGACCCGCGTCGGCAAGGACGGCGTGCCCGACGGGAAGACCGAAATCTACGTCGCGGACAACCGCCCGGGGGCCGCGCCGGTGCGGGTCACCGCGGCCGCGGCGGGCCAGTACGCGACGGAAGCGAACCTCGCCTGGGCGCCGGACAGCGCCGCACTCGTCTTCGTCTCGGATGCCGCCAGGGCGGACCACGGTGACCTGTACCTGACGACGCTCGCGGGTACCGCGCCCAGGCGACTGACCCACGCCGATGGGGTGCTGGCCTCGCCCTCCTTCTCTCCGGACGGCAAGCGGCTCGCGGTTCTCTACACCGAGCATGCCAATCGCGGCCTCGGGCCGCTGGCCGCGGCCGCGCACGAGACGGGCGAAATCGAGGAAGCGGTGTTCGAGCAGCGCCTTGCACTCGTCGACCTTGCCAGCGGTCGGATTGATCCGGTGTCCGCCGCCGACCTCTACGTCTACGAATACAGCTGGGCGCCCTCGGGCGACCACGTCGCGATCGTGGCCGCACGCGGTGACGGCGACAACAACTGGTGGCGCGCCTCGCTCTACCGCCAGGATCTCCGCGGCGGCCCGATGAAGCTCCTCTACAAGCCGACGCTGCAGATCGCGAGCCCCGCCTACGCGCCGGACGGACTCCACGTGGCCTTCATCGAAGGACTGATGAGCGACGAGGGTTCGGTCGGCGGGGACGTTTACTGGGTGCCGGCCGGCGGTGGTACGGCGGAGAACCTGACGCCGGCGGTCAAGTCGTCCGCCGCCGCGCTGCATTGGGGTGCGCAGGGCGAACTCATCGTGGGCGCGATCATCGGCGGTGACACCGCGGTTGAGAAACTCGATACGACGACCCGCAAGCTGACCACGCTGTGGCGCGGACCGGAGACGGTCACGGCGGGTGACTGGTCGGTGGACGTCTCGCTCGCGCGTGACGGCCAGACGTCGGCCGTGGTGCGCAGCTCCTTCGCCCAGCCGCCGCAGGTCGCGGCGGGACCGATTGGCGCCTGGCGGGCCCTGACGCACGCCAATGACGCAGTAAAGCCCGCCTGGGGCAAGAGCGTGAGCCTGCGCTGGAACAGTGACGGCAGCGACGTCCAGGGCTGGCTGACCTACCCCGCGGATTTCGACCCGGCGAAGCGCTACCCGCTGGTCGTGCAGGTACACGGCGGACCGGGCGATGCGGTCACGCCCCAATGGCCCGACCAGGGCAGCAGTGCCATGGCGCTCGCCGGCAGCGGGTATTTCCTGCTGCAGCCCAACCCGCGCGGCAGCTTCGGCCAGGGCGAAGCCTTCACGCGCGGCAACGTCCGGGACTTCGGCTACGGCGACCTGCGCGACATTCTGGCGGGAGTCGACGAAGCGCTGCGCTCGGCGCCCGTCGATCCGGCCAGGATCGGCGTCATGGGCTGGAGCTACGGCGGGTTCATGACCATGTGGGCGGTCACGCAGACCGCCCGGTTCAAGGCCGCCGTGGCCGGTGCGGGCATCGCCAACTGGCAAAGCTATTACGGCGAAAACAAGATTGACCAGTGGATGGTGCCGTTCTTCGGTGCCACGGTCTATGACGATCCGGCCATCTACGCCAGGAGTTCGCCGATCCAGTTCATCAAGAACGTCAGGACGCCGACCCTCGTGCTGGTGGGCGACAGCGATGCCGAGTGCCCCGCACCGCAGTCCTACGAGTTCTGGCACGCGCTGAAGACGCTCGGCGTGGACACGCGTCTCGTCGTCTACGAGCACGAGGGGCACGCCTTCAAGACTCCGGCGCACCAGAAAGACCGCGCACGGCGGACGGTCGCCTGGTTCGACACGCACCTTCGCTAGCGGATCGTCAGCGGGTGGCGGGTAAAGGCGGCAAAGCGCGCGGGCATCAGGTCGTCAAACCTCCTGCGCCGCTGTCCCCGGTCCAGCAGGCGAAGCTTGCCGGCGCCATCGCTGCCCACCAGAAGGGCGACCTGCAGACCGCCGCGACGGTCTACCGCGAAATACTGTCGAGCGCGCCGCGCTGCTTTGATGCGTTGCATCTCCTGGGCGCGGCCTGCATCCAGCGCGGTGAGCTTCAGGAAGGCGCCCGCCTGATCGAAAAGGCCCTCACCGTCGACCCGGCGCAGCCGCACGCGCACTCCAACCTGTCGAAGGCCCTGCTCGAACTCGGCCGGGCGCGTGACGCGCTCGCCGCCTGTGACCGCGCGGTGGCGCTCGATCCCTCGCTTGCCGATGCCTGGTACAACCGCGCGAACGTGCTGACCGTGCTCGGCCGGAATCCGGAAGCCTTAGCCGACTACCGGCGCGCCGTGCACCTGCGGCCGCAGTACCCGGAAGCCTGGAACAACCTCGGCACGGGACTGCGCGCCGAGCGGTTGTATGCCGACGCGCTCGCGGCACTCGACGAGGCGCTGCGCCTCGCACCACACTTCGTCAACGCGCTCAGTAACCGCGGGCTCGTGCTCGCGGACCTCGGCCGTCCGCTCGAGGCGATGGAGAGCTACCGTCGCGCGCTCGCCATCGACCCGGTCGCCGTCGAGCCGCTGAATAATCTCGGCCTGCTGCTGATGGAGGAAAAGCGCCATGCCGAGGCGCAGGACATCTTTGCGCGACTCGCCGCGGCAGCGCCCCACTACATGTACGTGCCGGGCAATCGCCTGCACGCCGCGCTGCAGTGCTGCGACTGGCGCCACTACGACGAGTGGACAACCGCCGTGACGGCGCAGGTGGGGCGCGACACGCGGGTCGATTTCCCGTTCTCCTTTCTCTGCGTCTCGGGCTCCGCCACGCTCCAGCTTCGCTGCGCGTCGGCCTACACGCTCGACCAGTACCCGGCGGTGGCCAGGGTTGCGCCGCAACCGGGGAAGGTCTCGCGCCTGACGGTCGCCTACGTCAGTGGCGACTTCGGTGACCACGCGGTCTCGCACCTCCTGGCCGGCGTGGTGGAGGCGCACGATCGAAGCGCCGTGGAGAGCATCGCCCTGTCGTGGGGCCGGCACGGGGACGGCGCGATGCGCGCGCGGATGGAGGCGGCGTTCGAGCGGTTCATTGACGTCACGACGCTCGGCGACGACGCGCTGGTCCGGCTGATGCAGGAGCTCGGCGTTCATATCGCGGTCGACCTCACCGGCCACACGCGTGGCAACCGCACCGGCGTCTTTGCCCGGCGGGCCGCGCCCGTGCAGGTCAACTTTCTTGGCCTGCCGGCCACCATGGGGGCCCCGTACATGGACTACCTGCTCGCCGACCGCTTCCTCGTCCCGGAGTCCCTCGAGCCCTGTTACGCCGAGCGCATCGCGCGGCTGCCGCTGTGTTTCCAGCCGAACGATGGCCGGCGGCTCATCGGCGAGGCACCGGCGCGGGCCTCGCTCGGCCTGCCGGACGACGCCGTGGTGCTGTGTTCTTTCAACAACCCGAGCAAGCTCAACCCGCCGGTCTTCTCCGTCTGGATGAATCTGCTTCGCACGCACGGCAGTGCGGTCCTTTGGCTGTACGCGACGACCGAGGCGGTCGCCGCGAACCTGCGGACCGAGGCCGCGGCACGGGGTGTCGACGCCGCCCGACTCGTGTTCGCGCCTCGGGTCAGCTACGGCGCGCATCTCGCGCGCCTGCAGGCGGCCGATCTCTTTCTCGACTCTTCGCCGTTCAATGCCGGCGCCACCGCGAGCGACGCCCTGTCGGCCGCCGTACCGGTCCTGACCCTGACCGGTGACGCGTTTGCCGGGCGCATGGCGGGCAGCCTGCTGCACTGCCTCGGGCTCCCCGAACTCGTCACGGACAGTCTCGCTGCGTACGAAGCGCGGGCGCACGAGCTCGTCACGCAACCCGGGCGCCTCGCGGCTTACCGGCGCGCGCTGCAAGCGGCGAGGTCATCGCACCCGTTCTTCGACCCGGTGCGCTACTGCCGGAACCTCGAAGCTGCCTACCAGCGGATGTGGTCGATCCATGAGCAAGGTCAGCCGCCGCGATCCTTTACGTTGGAGGACGCGCGCTGAGGCATGGGTTGTCGGCCGGCCGGGAGCACGCTACGGTGCGCACTCGCACGACTTGTGCCCCGGGTTATCCACCGTTTCTGGGGATAACTTTGATTCAAGCCCCCCTCCCCGGAATGACCGCATGCCGACCAGACTGACGTTCGTGATGCCTGGACTCAGGCCACTCAAGTGCTTAGCGACCGTCACTGCAGCGCTTTGTGCGCTGGCAGCACCGCCGGTCGCGTCCGCCCTGTCCGTCGCGCCCGCCCGCGCTGCGACGGCGCTGGCGGCCGGCGCGGTCGCGGCACCCGATCCGTGGGGAGCGGCGACCGCCGCCGAGATCCTGCGCGCCGGCGGCAACGCCGTGGACGCCGCCGTCGCCACCGCGTTTACGCTCGCCGTGACCTACCCGCAGGCCGGCAACCTCGGCGGTGGCGGCTTCATGACCCTCGTCGTGAACGGCACGCCGTATTTTCTCGATTTTCGCGAAGAGGCGCCGCTGCTTGCCAGCCGCGACATGTACCTCGATGCCGCAGGCACGGTGATCCCGGACCTCAGCCTCGTCGGCGCCAAGGGCGCCGCCGTTCCCGGCACGGTGCGCGGCCTGTGGCTCGCGCACCAGCGTTTCGGGCGCCTGCCGTGGCAGCGCGATCTCGCGCCGGCGATCCGCTACGCACGAGACGGCTTCGTGGTCAGCAAGGAGCTGGCCGCCAATGCCGACGACTCGAGCAAATCGCTCGCCGGGCGCACGAACTTCGACCGCTACTTCGGCAAATTGAAGGCGGGGCAGCGCTGGCGCCAGCCGGAGCTGGCCGCGACGCTGGCGCGGATCTCCGCCGACGGCGTCGACGGCTTTTACTCCGGCAAGACCGCCGACCTGATCGTGGCACAGATGGCGCGCGACGGCGGTCTCATCAGTCGCGCCGACCTCACGACCTACCGGGCGGCTTGGCGGGCGCCGCTCGTCGTGCCGTGGCGCGGCATGCAGATCGTGACGGCTCCGCCGCCGTCGTCGGGCGGCGTCGGTCTCGTCCAGCTGCTCCTCATGAAGGACGCGCAGGCGGCGGCGTTTGCCGGCGTCCTGCAGAATTCGGCGCAGTACGTGCACCTGCTCGCCGAGCTTGAAAAACGGGTCTTTGCCGACCGTGCCGAGTACATGGGTGATCCGGATTTCACGGTGGTGCCGGTCGCGGCGCTGACCGATGCCGGCTATCTCGCCCGCCGCGCGGCGCAGATCGACACGGTGAAGCCGAGTCCGACGCCCGCCATTCGTCCAGGTCTCGGTGAGTCGCACCAGACCACCCACTTTTCCGTGGTGGACCGCAGCGGCAACGCGGTATCGACGACCTACACCCTCAATGACGAGTTCGGCAATGGCGAAGTCGTCGAGGGGGCTGGTTTTCTCCTGAACAACGAGATGGACGATTTCTCGTCGAAGCCGGGCGTTGCGAACCTGTTTGGCGTCGTGGGCAGCACGGCGAACGAGATCGCGCCGGCCAAGCGTCCGCTCTCCTCCATGACGCCGACCATCCTGATGCGGGACGGCCGGGTGTCGTTCGTGGTCGGCACGCCGGGCGGTTCGCGGATCTTCACCTCGGTGTTCCAGGTCATCTGCAACGTCTACGACTACGGCATGACCCTGCCGGAGGCGCTCGCCGCCGTCACGGC
>CAITAM010000025.1 GCA_903890265.1 uncultured Pseudomonadota bacterium
ACGCAAGTCTCTATTCCGTTGCGGCGTCGCCTCGTTGCCGAGGGTCTGGGTTCGCTGCTGCTTGCCGCGACGGTGGCAGGCTCCGGCGTCATGGCCGAGCGGCTCGCCGTCGGCAATGGCGCCGTCGCGCTGCTCGCGAACACGGCTGCAACGGCTGCGGTGCTTGCCGTCCTGGTTGGCCTGTTCGGTCCGCTGAGTGGCGCGCACTTCAATCCCGCCGTATCCCTGGCCGAGGGCCTGCTCGGTCGACGACCCTACCGGGAGGTCATCGCGTACGCCGGGCTGCAGCTCGCGGGTTGCTGTGCTGGCGTGGTCCTCGCGCATGCGATGTTCGGCATGCCCCTCGTCCAGCATGCAAGCCACGCCCGCACCGGTCCGGCTCAGTGGCTGTCCGAGGCGGTGGCCACCTTCGGGCTCCTGCTGGTCGTCCTTGGGCATCGGCGTGCGCAGGATGCGCCATGGATGGTCGCGGCCTGGATCGGCGCAGCCTACTGGTTCACCGCCTCCACGTCCTTCGCCAACCCGGCCATTACCGTGGCGCGCTCACTGACGGACACGTTCTCCGGCATACGGGCGGACGACGTTCTGCCGTTCGTGGCTGCGCAGCTCGCGGGCGTCCTCGTCGCGCTTCCCGTCGCCGCCGTTTTATTTCCCCGTCCGGCCGACGCGCCAGACCCAACCGCTGCGCGGATCGCGGACCACACCTGACCGGAGACGCCGATGACCGACCACGCTACCGCCGTGACCATCTACCACAACCCCGCCTGCGGCACGTCGCGCAACACGCTCGCCCTGATCCGACACGCCGGCATCGAGCCCACCGTGATCGAATACCTGCGCACGCCGCCGGACGGCGAAACGCTGCGCGGACTCCTGCGCGACCTGCAGATCACCCCGCGCGAGCTCCTGCGCGAGAAGGACACGCCCTACGCCGAACTCGGTCTCGGGTCGGGGCACTGGACGGACGAGGAGCTGATCGGCCAGATGCTCGCCCATCCGATCCTGATCAACCGGCCGATCGTGGTGACCTCGCGCGGCACCCGCTTGTGCCGTCCGTCGGAGCGGGTGCTCGACATTCTCCCGCAGCCGCCGCAGGGGCCGTTCACCAAGGAAGACGGCGAAGTGGTGATCGATGCCGCGGGACGGCGCGTGGTGCCTTGAGCGGGCCCCGCGGGCAGCGGGGAGCGTGCGCGCGGCCTAGCGGCCGTACAGGGGCTTCTTGAGCTTCCAGCGCCGGTGGCTCCAGAGCCAGTCGCTCGGGTGGGCACGGACCTCGGCCTCCAGCGCCGCGGCATAGCGCCGCACCACCTCGCGCGGGGGCAGCGCGGTGTACGGGGGCGACGCGATCTCCACGAAGCGGGCGCGGTAGCGGCCGCGCGCGACGCGCTCGGCAAAGACCGTGTAGACGACGAAGCCGCCGGCCCGGGCGAGGTCGTCGACGCCCTGGTAGAAGGCGGTATCCCGCCCGAGAAAGCGGGTCCAGACGCGGTGCGGGGTCGACGAGGGCACCTGGTCGGCGACGAGCGCAAACGCCCGCGCTCCCGCCGCGGGCCGGGCCAGCGCCCCGGCCACGTCCTTGGCCGGCACGAGCGCAGCGCCAAAGCGCGAGCGCAGCGCCTTGAAGTAGGCCTCGAGCGACGCACCGCGAATCGGCTTGTAGAGCGCCGTCAGTGGCGCGGAGAGCCGGGCCGATACCGCGAGCAGCAGCCATTCCCAGTTGGCGCAGTGGCCGGTCGCGATCAGCACCGAGCGACCGGCCGCGAGGCTCGCCTCGACCGCGTCCAGCCCCTCGAGGGCGACGCGGGACACCAGGGCATCCCGGGTCATGGCACCGCCCTTCAGCACCTCGGCCACGACCTGGGTGAGCTGGCGCTCGTAGCCCCGCCGCAGGTCGCGACGGGCGGCGGGATCGAGCGTCGGGAACGCACCGGCCAGGTTCTCGTCGGTCACCGTGCGGCGGTAGCGGAAGACGTCGAACACGAGCCAGCCGCCGGCGCCGCTCACGGCGTAGAGCAGGGGCAGTGGCAGCCAGGCGAGCAGTCGCAGCAGCGTCACGGCGCTAGGCGCTGGCCGGGCAGGCGGCCGCATCGCAGTCGTGGAACCGGCATCCCCGTATCCTAAACAATGACTTAAGCACGCGCCTCGCCGAGGGCTGGCGACCACCGGTCGGGTCCCGTCGGGCCAGGACCCGTCGGCCGCGGGCGGCCATTATGGTAAGGGGATCGGATGGTGCCGGAGGAGGGAATCGAACCCCCGACCTTTCGCTTACGAAGCGACTGCTCTACCAGCTGAGCTACACCGGCTTTCCGAGGCCGCGGAGTATACGGGGGCGGATTCCGCCCGGCAAACGCCTTACTCGGCGCGCTTGCGCACGCGGATCACGACGTCGATCCCGGCGAGTTCCGTGCCGAGGGGCAGCTCGGGCAGCCCGACGAGCTGCACCGCCGTCGCGTCGAGATCCATCAGCACCCCGGTCTCGACCTGCTGCAGGTGAAAGTGCGGGCCGGTATTGGAATCAAACCAGGTGACGTCCGGGTCGATCGCGAGCGTGCGCAGGAGGCCCCTCGCCGCAAAGAGGTTCAGGGTGTTGTACACCGTCGCCTTCGACACCCGGCGCCCCAGCGCGCCGAGCCGCGAGAGAACGACCTCGGCCGTGACGTGCTGCGGCTCGTTGAGGACGAGCGCCGCGATTTCGAGACGCTGGGCCGTGGCCCCGATGCCGTGCGCCAGAAGCTTCGCGCGCAGGCTTTCCTGACTGACGGACATGCGACCCACCCCGCTGCTACCCCGGGCCATCTTAGCCATCGCCGGCCGTGCCGGCCAGCCACCGGCTCAGGCCGGCTCCCCGCCGAGCGACCGGCTGCCGCGCAGCTGGCGCGGCAGCGCAAACACCACGTGCTCCTCGACGCCCGCGCGCTCCTCGGGCGGCTCGCCACCCCAGGCTTCGAGCCGGGCGACCACCTGGCGGACCAGGATCTCGGGTGCCGAGGCACCCGCCGTCACGCCGACCGCGGACTTGCCGACGAACCACTCGGCCCTGAGTTCGTCCACGCCGTCGACCAGGTAACCCGGGATGCCGAGCTTCTCGCCGATCTCGCGCAGCCGGTTCGAGTTGGAACTGGTCGCCGACCCCACCACGATCAGCACATCGCATTCGCGACTGAGGGCCTTTACCGCGTCCTGCCGGTTCTGCGTCGCGTAGCAGATGTCCTCCTTGCGCGGGGTCGTGAGCCCCGGGAAGCGCGCCTTGAGTGCTTCGACGATCCGCGCCGTGTCGTCGACCGAGAGCGTCGTCTGCGTCACGAATGACAGCAGCGCCGGATCGCGCACCACGAGGCGGGTCACGTCCTCGGGCGTCTCGATCAGGTGGATCGCGCCACCGTGGCTCGGGTCGAAGCGGCCCATCGTGCCCTCGACCTCGGGGTGACCCGCGTGACCGATCAGAATCACGTCGTGTCCCGCGCGGGCGTAGCGCACGACTTCCATGTGCACCTTGGTCACGAGCGGGCAGGTCGCATCGAACACGGTCAGGCCGCGCGCCGCCGCCTCCTCCTCGACCGCGCGCGACACGCCGTGGGCGCTGAAGATCACGGTGGCGCCGTCCGGGACTTCGGCGAGTTCGTCGACGAACACGGCACCGAGCGAGCGCAGGCGATCGACCACGTAGCGGTTGTGCACGACCTCGTGGCGGACGTAGATCGGCGCGCCGAACGCGTCGATCGCCCGCTCGACGATCTCAATCGCCCGGTCGACGCCGGCACAGAAGCCGCGCGGGTTGGCGAGCAGGATCTTCACGGCGTTGCCCCCTTCGTGCGCAGCGAGTCGAGGATCAGCAGGGCGGCGCCGAGCGTGATCGCCGAGTCCGCGAGGTTGAATGCCGGGAAATCCCAGAGCCCGGACTGGAAGAAGTGGATGAAATCGATCACGTAGCCGTAGCGCAGGCGGTCGATGACGTTGCCGATCGCGCCACCGGCCACGAGCGCGAGCGCCGCCGCGAGGAGCGCGTCTGCCCGCACCCTGAGGCGTGCCAGCCAGACGACGATGCCGAGGCTGACCACGATCGCGAGCCCGCTGAAGAGGTAGCGCTGCCAGCCCGATGCCGTGGCGAGGAAGCTGAACGCGGCGCCCCGGTTGTGCAGCCGGATGATCTCGAAGAACGGCAGGACGGCGGTGCGCTCGTAGAGCTGGTAGTGACCGAGGATCAGCACCTTCGACAGCTGATCGAGCGCGACCACGAGCGCGGTCAGGGTCAGCCAGCGCAACGCGGTCCCGTCACGCCGCCCGCCGGCATCCACGGCGGGACCGCTCATGCGAAGTGCCTCTCTTCGCCGGCACCACTGACGTTGGTCGCGCAACGGCCGCAGAGCTCGGGATGCGCCGGATCCGCGCCGACGTCGTGCCGGCGCTGCCAGCAGCGCACGCACTTGGTATCGGTGTTGGGCGCCACCGACAGGTGCACCTGGCCGCCGCCCGCGGTCGCGGCGGCCACCGCGCCCTCGGGCGGGCTGGTGGCCGAATGGACGCGGACCTCGGAGCTGATGAGGGCAAAGCGCAGTTCGCCGCCGAGCGCTGCAAAGCGCGGATAGACGTCGGGGTGGCACCAGACATCGATCGATGCATCGAGCGGGCCGCCGATGGCACCGGCCGTGCGCAGCCGCTCCAGTTCCTGCTGCACGTCGGCCTTGAGGCGCAGCACCTCGTCCCAGTCGATGCCGCCGCCACCGTCGGTGGCGGGGATGTCGTGCCACTGACCGAGGAACACGGAGCCGCGCGGGCCGGCCGCCGGCAGGTGGGCGTAGGCCTCCTCGGCGGTAAACGAGAGGATCGGTGCCAGCCAGCGGATCATCGCCTCGGCGAGGTGCCAGAGCGCCGTCTGTGCCGAGCGGCGTGCCGGGCTGTCGGCCTTCATCGTGTAGAGGCGGTCTTTGAGGACGTCGAGGTAAAAGGCGCCGAGATCAACCACACAGAAGTTGTGCACGCGCTGGTAGATGAGGTGGAACTCGAAGCGCCGGTACGCCTCGATGACTTCCGCCTGCAGGCTCGCCGTGCGCGCGAGCGCCCAGCGGTCGAGTGCCACCATCGACTCGACCGGGACCGCGTCGCGGGCCGGATCGAACCCGGCGAGATTGCCGAGCAGGTAGCGCAGCGTATTGCGCATGCGCCGGTAGGAATCCGCCATCCGCTTCAGGATCTCGTCCGACACGCTCATCTCGTTCGCGTAGTCGGTGGCCGCCACCCAGAGCCGCAGCACGTCCGCGCCGAGCGTGTCGATCACCGACTGCGGCGCGATGGTGTTGCCGAGCGATTTCGACATTTTCCGGCCCTTCTCGTCGACCGTGAAACCGTGCGTCAGCACGGCCCGGTAGGGAGCGTTGCCGGTCAGCGCGACCGAGGTCAGGAGCGAGGAATGGAACCAGCCGCGGTGCTGGTCGGAGCCCTCGAGGTAGAGATCGGCCGGCGCCGACAGCTCCGGTCGCAGCGCCGCGATGCAGGCATGCCCCATGCCCGAATCCACCCAGACGTCCATGACGTCGGACGATTTCTCGTAGTTCGCCGCGTCGGCACCCAAAAGCTCGGCCGGATCGAGATCGAACCAGGCGTCGATGCCATCGACCTCGACGCGGGCCGCGACCCGGTCGATCAGCGCCACCGTATCCGGGTGCGGTTCACCGCTCTCCTTGTGCAGGAAGAACGGGATCGGCACGCCCCAGGTGCGCTGGCGCGATATGCACCAGTCCGGGCGGTTCTCGATCATGCTGTAGATGCGGTTCTCGCCCCACGACGGGGTCCATGCCACGCGCTTGATCTCGGACAGCGACTGGGCGCGCAGGCCCGCCTGCTCCATGCTGATGAACCACTGCGGCGTGGCACGGAAGATGAGCGGCTTGTGGTGCCGCCAGCAATGCGGATAGGAGTGCCGGTACGGGGCGTGCGCGAGCAGCGTCTGCTGCTCACCGAGCACTTCGATGACCCGCTCGTTGGCGGCGAACACGCCAAGGCCCGCAAACAGCGGTGTCGAGGGCAGGAAGCGCCCGTCGCCGCCCACCGGGTTGTCCACCGGCAGGCCGTACTTCATGCCGACCAGGTAGTCGTCGAGACCGTGACCGGGTGCGGTGTGCACGCCACCGGTGCCCTGATCAAGCGTGACGTGCTCACCGAGGATCACCGGCACCACGCGCGGGTAGAACGGGTGATGCAGCTTGAGACCCTCGAGCGCCGCACCCTTGACGGTGGCGAGCACGCGCCCGGCTTTCATGCCGAGCCGCGCCTCCACCTGGGCCGTGAGGTCGGTCGCGATGACGAGGTGGCGACGCGTGCCCGAGTCGCTGTGGAACTCGATCAGCGAGTAGTCGAACTCCGGATGTACCGTGACGCCCTGGCTCGCCGGCAGCGTCCACGGGGTCGTGGTCCAGATGGCGACGGCGGCACCGGCCGGCACGTCGGCAAGCCCGAGCCGTTCACCGAGGTCGGCCGGCTCCACGACGGTGTACGCCACGTCCACCGACGGGCTGGTGCGATCCTCGTACTCGACTTCGGCCTCGGCCAGCGAGGAGCGGCACTCGAGGCACCAGTAGACGGGTTTGAACCCCTTGTAGACGTGGCCCCGCTCGTAGATGCGCGCAAAGGCCCGAAGCTGCGCCGCCTCGTAGCCGGGCAGCATCGTGAGGTACGGCCGGCCCCAGTCGCCAAGCACGCCCAGGCGTTCGAAGTCGACACGCTGGCGGGCGACCTGCTCGAGCGCGTAGGCGCGGCAGGCGGCCCGGAAGGCCTTGGCGTCCAGCTTCGTGCCGACCCGACCGTGGACCTTCTCGACCTGGTGCTCGATCGGCAGCCCGTGGCAGTCCCAGCCCGGCACGTAGGGGGCGTCGTGCCCGTCGAGCGAGCGCGACTTGACGATGATGTCCTTCAGCACCTTGTTCACGGCGTGGCCGAGGTGGATCACGCCGTTCGCGTACGGCGGCCCGTCGAGCAGGATGAACGGCGGGCGACCGTGGGCCACACGGCGCAACTGGCCGTAGACATCCTCCTCGGTCCAGCGGGCGAGCTGCGCCGGCTCGCGCTTCGCCAGATCCGCCTTCATCGGGAAGTCGGTCTGCGGGAGGTGAATTGTTTGCTTGTAGTCCACGTTCGTTAGCGTCCTGTCGTCAGCATTCCGGTCGGCAATTCGGTTGGCAATTCGGTCGGCAACGGCGTCAGCCGCCAGTCCACGGCGGCCGCCGGTCAGCGCGCGCCAGACAGCACGCGCCGCGCGTCCTCGGCATCACGGTCCATCTGCCGCGTCAGCGCCGGCAGGTCGGCAAAACGCTCCTCGTCGCGCAGCTTGGCGACGAACGTCACGCTGAGCATCCGGCCGTACAGGTCGCCGGCAAAATCGAACAAATGCGTCTCAAGCCACGGCTCGACGCCGTCCACGGTCGGTCGCGTGCCGAGGCTCGCCACCGCAGCATAGGTCACGCCGTCCACCGCCGCGCGAACCGCATAAATACCCGTCAGCGGGACGCGGTGCCGGTGCAGTCGGATATTGGCGGTCGGGTAGCCGAGCGTCCGCCCGAGCTGGCGGCCGTGGGCGACGCGCCCCGCGATCGTAAACGGCCGCCCGCACAGACGCTCGACGGTGGCAAGATCGCCCCGCGCAAGCGCCTCTCGCAGCCGCGTTGACGAGACCCGCTCGCCGTCCGCGAGCACCGGCGCCACGACCTCGACGGCAAAGCCTCGCCGCTGCCCGGCCGCGGCGAGCGTCGCCACCGTGCCCGAGCGCCCGCTGGCGTAACAGAACCCGTCGCCGACGACGACCGCCGCGGCG
>CAITAM010000026.1 GCA_903890265.1 uncultured Pseudomonadota bacterium
ACCGACCTGGGCGCTGCCGAGGATGAACTCGAGGACGCTTTATTGTTCGTGTCAAAGATGAATGCGGAGATTTGCGCCAGCCCAGAGGGTGCAATGCTGTCCGAAGACTCGTATGCCAAGTGTAGCGCAGCGGACCCGGCAGCCCCCATGCGTGACATTAACCTGCGCCGCGGTGCTCAGCGCGATCTAGCCGCCGCCATCAAACGTTTGGAGGATCGGCGAGCGCGCGGTCAGCTCGATCCAGGCGAGCGAGTTCGGCGCGAACATCCTGATTTGGTGATCAAGATGAATCGCGATATTGACGAAGACGAAGTGGCACGGATATTTGCCATCTTAAAGGACGTAGGGCCAGGCACGGACGGGATTTCGCCCATCGTGCTGCGTCTGCAACAATCAGGCCATACAAAGCATGAGGTCACTCGGCTTCTCAATAGGGTTTGGCTAGAGGGTAAGTTACCGGACCAATGGCAAGAACACCGCAACCTCTTGCACTACAAGGGCAAGAACACCGATCCTTGCTGCCTCGACAATTACCGTGGTTTGGGCATCGACCAGTGTTTACTCAAGGTGTTGTCGCTTGTCATGTTAGACCGCTTGGAGTCGTTTCTGAAAGAGACTGGCGGTCTTTCAAGCGCTCAAGGTGGTTTCCAACGTCAACGGGGGACGCCTGAGTCTATTTTTACGCTGTCGGAAACAGTGCGAGCCGCTATCCAAAACGGCGCAGTGTACCTGACTTTTGTCGATATTTCTGGAGCCTACGATGGCGTGCTTCACCCGATTTTGTGGAAAAAGTGTATCGATCGGGGCATTTGTGGCCGCTTCTTGACTACCTTGCAGTCGATTTACCACAATGCCAGCATGGTTCTGGAATTGGATAATGAGCGGTCGACGCCGATTGCTATAGAATGTGGCGTAATCCAGGGCAACCCACTGTCACCAGCACTGTTTAACATTTACATCGACGACACTATCCGGGCCATGCAGGATCACGGTCGAGGGGACGCTCTGCCTTGGGGGCTGCCTTTGCCGCATGTGGCGCTACGTGGTAGCAGTGCACCTTTACGCAGTGCGGTGGATCGGGCCCGTTGCCAGGACGATCACATTACTAGTCAATTTTTCGCTGACGATGGTGCTTTGTTAGAGCGCACACCGGCGCGCATGCAAATATTGTTAGACGTGTGTCAATTTCAGCTGGCGCTTGTCGGCTTATTGTTCAATATCCCGAAGACAAAATGGATGGTTGTGGCACCGATGGCTCTGGCAGGCAATGATAATGATAAGCAAGCCCCGCTTGATAACGTCGCGTATGCGGCGTTGAAGGCCGAAGCCCTGCGAACGCCCTTGCGTTTAAACAATCAATGTATTGCTCTGGTTGACTATTTTGACTACTTGGGGGCTAAAATTTCGTGGAGGTGGAACTGGCAAGCGGCATGGCGTGAAGCCTTAAAGCGAGCCAATGTGGAACTATTCACTATGAAGCGGGGCGGCCTACCGAATTCGGGTGCGTCAATGGACGCACTTTGTGACTTTGTCCGGGGCAAGGTCGCTTGCCACTTTAACTACGTCGCTGCCATCACGGGGGCTGGCGGCTGTTCTTCAACGGCCCCGTGGCGCGGCACCGAAGATATCATGACGCGAGCTCTGCGTGAGGTTGCAGGTCGTGGGTACGCGGACGGCGCCATGCTGAAGATTGAGTCCGGCACGTGGGATCAGGAGACGCGTATTGACATGCTCTTACTGCGTTTTTGGTGCAAGTTATTGACGGTTGACACTGCGTCACCACTGTACCGCGCAATGTGCCTAAGCGTGGAGTCGATGACGCATGCGCAGCGCCAGTACCCTACGTCTGCCGACAATTCAGTCAACAGACTTCACCGACAAACCTGGGCGCAGCAACTGTGTGCAGCGCTCGAGCGTTTTCAGCTGCCCCCGTTGAACTCCTCTGATATGCGGCACCACCTTCTACTATTGCAGAGTGTCAACGACCAAACGGGTGGTGACCGGCACTTCAGCAACGCTGGCCTGGTAGTGCACCCTCAGAACTTGGCGGTTGGTGACCGCGCCGACCAGATCGCCGTACTCAACGACCATTTTCGGGGCCGTCCGCTTCGCTGGGTGCTCGCGGACGCCATTGCAGATGATCTGACATGCGACACGGAAGACTATAATTGGTGGCGCCTGCCTGACGGTATCGACTATCAGCACGCCTTCTACACCTGGTCTCCGTGCATGCGCCAGGCCTGTTTTGCCGCCCTCAAGCGTAAGGGAAACGCTCGCCGACAGACCTTGGTGGAGACCACCTTGCAAAGCGCCATCGTGTCGACACGGCCCGGTGACCCCGCCCGCCAGGCGAGCAGGAACCGCCGCTACGCTATGCTTAAAAAGGCGTCGTATCAAGAACCGTACTGGCACTTACCGAACATCGAAGCAGCACGCCGTACCCTCTGGGCCCGCTTGGATATTGCGCAGACGCGCGATGTTGTGCTACGTTCCGGCCGTGGGCACACAGTGGCCGGCGACAAACGGCAGCCTGATCGGGCCCTGCGTCCGTGTTATTGCTGCCCCGCTATCAACGGGGTCGACGGCGTGTATCACCCTGAAACTATCGACCACGTGTTGCTCTACTGCCCAGCTTACGACGCGGACCGCCGGCGCCTCCGCGTGGCCATTAAAGAACTGGCCCAGGACGAAGCCACTCACAGGGTGGAGGCAGACGAGCGTATCGGTCCGCCCGATTTGGGCGACCCAGCGCGCCCATTGGGCTCCTCTGGGACCGTCGCCACAACGTGGCTTATAATCATGAAGCTTTGTACTGGATTGAACGCAGTCCAACGAACCGCTGCCACCGCGGTGCCGTCGCTGGACACGTCCTCTACGACAAGCAATGTCGGGCGCGGCCCGACGACGCGGAGCAACGCCGCCGTGCAGGCGAGGGAGCTTCGCGCCCAAGATGAACTCGCGATTGACCGCAGCACCGCCGACCATACGGCTCGGTGGGTGGCGGCGCTCTCCAGCGACTGGCTGCTGTACCAGCGCCCTGCCTATTCATGGCCGGGCGCCGGGAAACACCCCAAGTCCAGGGAGAAGGAACAGGGCCCGGACGGCGAGGAAATTTCCCCCTCATCTCGGCCAGGGTTCCGTCTGGTCACCTTAGTGACCGCTTTTACGTCAAATGTTTTTAGCAAGAGGCGCAAGCTTCTGCGCACCAGTGTGGACTTTCAACGCCGCGTACGCGACGCTGAAGCCAGCGCTGAACTCCCCTCTCAGTTGGTGATGGGCCGGGTTGGACCCGACCCCTCACAAAATGGACCGGCGCATGCCGGTATTCTCCAGGTTCCGTCGACGGTTAGTTGTGGCCTCACACCTGCTACGCATGGCGCGCTCGTGACGGGTGCGTCATGCGCACTCGGCATCCCATCGGACACTAGCGATAGTGCCGTGGCCGGAAGATAGCAGCGATGTACATAAGTGCAGGAATTGTAAAGTTTCTGCCGACTTCTAATATAAAAAAAAAAAATTGAACTCAGCCGAACCTGCGTCAGCAATGACGCGTCTGCGTAGCGCCCGGCATCTCCAGGGCGAAACGCAGGAGCTCGCCTACCAGCTTGGTCTGACGAAGACCGATCCGGTCCTTATTGCCCGTGCAATCAACGGCTTCCGTGCAGCTCGGCAACGACGCAACGCCAAATCGAAATTGCGCGAGACCGACAGGAACTCTGTCGACCCCCCTCGCAAGGACGAACGCCCCGCCGCCGTCCCCAAGGCGCGCAAAGGTGGCCGAGCGTCTCGCGAACGGCGTGATCTGAAACGTCGGGAGAAGTGGCTTTCCGACAAGCAAGCGGCCGCCGAGGCCGCCGAACGAGATGCGGCCGCCCAGGCCGCACAACATCATCAGCAGCAGCAAGCGGCCGCCCCGGCCGCCCAGAAGCAGCAGCACGCGGCCGCCCAGGCCGCCCTGCCGAACGCGGCCGCCCAGGCCGCCCTGCCGAACGCGGCCGCCCAGGCCGCTCCAAAGCAGCAGAAAATTGATACGGCGGCCGCCCAGGCCGCCGCAAAGTCCGCCAAGTTGGCGGCGCTGCGCAAAATGCAGGCGCGCTCCCACGAGACCCTTGCGCAGTTTGATCGGCTTATGGCCGAGGAGCAGCGGCCTTGGGCCTCGGAGCTCGTTGCGCCGGCTACGCCCAAGGCCGCTCCTCGGCCACCGCCGCTGCCCAGCTTATCCGCCTCCAAGCGGCTTGCCGCAGCGTCCGCGTCACCACCCAAATGGGACCCGATCCAGAGGGCGGTCCTCCTCGAGCTCCAGGGCGCGTGGAAGAATTGTCTCGTTGCGCGCTCGGTTAATGCGGGTGCTAAACCCGACGTTATTGTGGCGCCCCACGGTATGGATCTCGGCTCGTTTGTGGTCGTCTCGGCCATGGTGGGCTGGCGTTTGGCGATCACCTTGGGCAAGCGATCCAGCAGACGTGTCCTGCAGATCGAATTCACTCAGGATATGGTTGGTCACCGACTGCAACGCGTCGTCGACCATCTCCTGGCCTACCACTACTCTTAAAGTCCTACAGGGCGCTAAATGGGGGGTACTCGTGCCGCGCAACCTTGCGCATATATGCACGCAGAACCTCTACGCGCCCGCCTGGCCCTGTGCGCGGTGCTGGCCGCAACGCCAGCTCAAGCGCGCAGGTTCGCATTGACCTCAGCGCTACGAAGGTCAGTGCCAAAGCGGCGCCTTTGGGATTATTTTTGGTTCGGTTGCCTTTTTGAGTGCCTTTTGGCCTCTCGAATTTTGAACGTCCCTTGGTTCCCACACCACTGCAGGGGCCCTCCGCGCAGGCCCGGCGGAGGACCCTCACTCGGCAATATCTTCCACTTGGAAGTGCTGGAACTGCATGTCGTGTTTTTTGTGTGAGGGTCGTAGGGCCCTCATCGACTTCTAATAAAAAAAAA
>CAITAM010000027.1 GCA_903890265.1 uncultured Pseudomonadota bacterium
CGATGTCGTCGGCGGCGAGGGCGCGGACGTCGAGCTTGACGATGTCGGCGCACGGCAGCAGCGCGCGGGTCGACTCCTGCAGCACGAAATCATCGAGCGCAATGGTGAATCTCCTGGCCTTCAGGGCCCTGAGCCGCTGCACCAGCGCGGGCGTTGCGGCGACCGTCTCGAGGATCTCGAGCACGACGTTCGACGCCGGTAGCGTGTCGATGAGGTGGCCAAGCACCAGCGTCTCGGTGACGTTGATGAACGTGCAGCGACCGGGGGCGAGGCGCTCGAGACCGATCGACAGGATGGCATCGAGCAGGATCTGGGTGGACTGGCGATCGCCGTTGCCGACGATAGCGAGCTTGCCCGCCGCATCGCGGCAGAGCAGCTCGTAGCCGAAGAGCGCCCCGTTCGAATCCAGAATCGGCTGCCGGCCTATGAACACGCTCTGCAAGGGCTACTCCGGCGTCGGGGCGCGGCGGCGGAGAGTCGCCGACCGGCTCAGGCACCGCCGGCAGTATAAAGCGGGAACCGGCCAGCGCGTGACAGACCGGCGAGGCGCTGCCGGCCGTCCGCACGGCAGGGCCCGTCGCTAGACGCTGGCCTGTTCGCGGCGCCTCAGCTTCTCGACCAGGGTGGTGCGACCGATGCCGAGCAGGCGAGCCGCTTCGGCAATGACCCCGTCCGCCCGGGCCATCGCCTGACCGATCAGGTCGTCTTCGAAGCGCTGCACGAGGTCCCTGAGCGCCACGCCCTCGGCCGGCAGAGGCGCCGGGACCGGCTGCACGAGAGGCCCCGCCCCGGCCGCGGCGTGCTGCCGCTCGAGGCAGAACCGCTCGGGCAGGTCGGCGGCCTCGAGATGTGCGCCGGGTGCAACGATCGCGAGTCGCTCGAGCAGGTTTTCGAGTTCACGGACGTTACCGGGCCAGCCGTAGTTCGCGAGCGACGCGAGCGCGGCCGAGGTGAAGGTGACCGTGCCGTGGCCCTTCAGTCCGAGAATCTCGTTCAGCGAGTCGATCAGCAGCGGCAGATCCTCGACCCGCTCGCGCAGCGGCGCGAGCTGGATCGGAAAAACGTGCAGCCGGAAATAAAGGTCGCCGCGGAACCGGCCGTTGGCGACTTCGGCGTCGAGGTCACGGTTGGTGGCCGCGATGATGCGCACGTCGGCCGAGCGCAGCTCGCCGGAGCCTACCCGCTCGAACGACCGCTCCTGCAGGACGCGCAGCAGCTTCGCCTGCAGCTGCGGGCTCATTTCCGACACTTCGTCGAGAAAGAGCGTGCCGCCCTCGGCAAGCTCGAAACGACCGCGGCGCAGCGACAGCGCCCCGGAAAACGCGCCACGCTCGTGGCCGAAAAGCTCACTTTCCATGAGCTCGGCCGGAATCGCGGCACAGTTGACCGGCACGAACGGGCCGTCCGCACGCGACGAAAGGCGGTGCAGCTCGCGCGCCACCCCTTCCTTGCCGGTGCCCGATTCACCGAGGATGAGCACGGTGGTGTCGAAGCCCGCGACCTGCGAAATCAGCCGGCGGACGCGCACGGCCGCTGCCGAGCGTCCGGTCGGGTGCGACGGACCGGGCGCTATGGGCGCGCGCAGGTCCGGACGGTCGGCCAGACGATCGGCGGCCCGAGCGCCGTGATCGTCGCCGCACCGTATGCCGTCCTTGAATGCCGCACGCTGCGTTCGCATGGTGTCTGACCGGTGATGTTCAGTCATTCAGCGGATGGCAATGCCACCTCACCCCGTGGGAGTCAGTTAAGCGGAGTGGAGCGCCCGCCACGATGAGGGGAACCCCGAATGGGTACTCATCTAGGCAGGCAATGGCCGCCGACTGTGACGTGCGTCACGTGCCGTCACCCGACTCGGCCTCACCGGCCCAGCGCACCGCGTAGCGGACGAGGTCGGTGGCGGAGCGCAGGCCGAGCTTCTCGCGGACGTTGCGGCGGTGCGAGTCCACGGTCTTCGCGCTCATGTTGAGCGCGGCGGCGATTTCCTGTGTGCCCATGCCCTTCGCAATCGCGGCGAGCACCTCGCGCTCGCGCTCGGTCAGGCCGCCAGTCTGGGCTTTCAGCTCACGATGGCCCGCGAGCTTGTTCAGCAACCGGCTGCCGAGCGCCGGGCTGACGTAGATCTCGCCGTGCGCCACCTTGCCGAGCGCGGTGAGGAACGCATTGGCCGATTCGTGCTTCATCAGATAGCCGTGCGCACCGAGATGCAGCAGCCGCTCGGCGTACAGGGACTCGTCGTGCATCGACAGGACGAGAATGCGCACATCCGGGAACCGCTCGGCCGCGAGCGCGACGAGTTCGACGCCATCTTCCGCGCCGAGCGTCAGGTCAACCACCGCGACGTCCGGCTTAAGCGTTTCAAGCGCCCGGGTGGCCTCGGCGATGGTGTCGGCCTCACCGCAGACCTCGTAGCCCGTCTCGGGGCCCAGCAGCTCACGCAGCCCCTCGCGAAGGAGCGGGTGATCGTCAACGAGTAGGACGCGCGTCTTCATGGCCTGCGGCAAATTCCCGAGCAACGGCGTAAAGGATACTCTTACACTAATCTAATGCGGTCGTATGACGGCAGAAAAACTCAATTCTGCGCTAAGTATCTGCTAATTAAGGCAAATTGACATGTCGACCGGTGGTGTGCTGGACAAATTAGGGCGGCAGGAACTGCCCGAACCAACAAAACCCGTTTGCCATCTCACCGCAGGAGCTATTAGGGGATTTGCTGGTATCCGGGTCGGGGGTTTGCGCCGACACTCGAACGCATGAGTACCCTGGTCCGCCCCCAGGCCTACGATGTGCCCGCGCACGCCTACGCCGCCCTCGATGCGGCGGGCGACGGGACGCTCGTCGTGGAGGTGGATAGTGGCGGCGCGCACGTGCGCTATGCCAGCCCTGCGTTTTGCACTAACTTCGTCCAGCGCGAGGATCTGCAGGGGCGGCCGGTCTCGATCGAGACGGCAACCGACTCCGAGACGCTGGCCTCGCTGATCGAATCGCCGCTGCTAAAGCTGCCCTGGCGCGGCCCGGTCCTGGTCCGCGGCCTGGACCTCAACGTGCGCCGGGCGACGCTCGTCATCCGCGAGCTGCCGGGCGGCGCGGCGCCGCTCAGGGTCTGCTGCACGCTCATTGAAGAGCCGGTCACGGGCGACGCCAAGCAGGCCTGGGTTCTGCCCGCCGAGCTTCGCCACCACCAGGCCGTGATCACCCAGCTCGCGAGCGTGATCGCGGTCGTCTGCCCCGACGGCACGATCATTCATCAGTCGGCGGCCATGACCGCCATCAGCCGTTACTCGCTCGACGAGCGGGTGGGTCGGCCGATGTGGGAAATCGTCAATCCCGACGACCAGCCGATGGTCCGCGAGTGGCTGCACGAGGTGGCGGCGCTGCCGGCAGGTCAGGCGCGGGAGCTGGAATACCGGATCCGGCGCCGCGACGGCCAGTGGCGCTGGGTGCACGTGAAGGCGGCGAACCTGACCCGTGATCCCGTGATCGCCGGCATCGTCCTGCAGGTCGATGACTGCACCGAGCGGCGCGTGGCGCAGATGATGCTGAGTCAGGCTCAGGAGTCGCTGCAACTCGCCGCCGAGGCGGCCCGCATCGCGTTCTGGGAATACAGCCTGCCGGCGGGCACGTTTACCGCGAGCGAGGAGTATCGGCGCCTGCGCGGCCTGCCGCCCGCCGCGGCATCGCTTGGCGACGACGGTTTCTGGCAGGCCGTCCATCCCGACGACGTCGCCGAACTGGAGACCGCCCTCGTGGCGGTGCTGGCCGGCTCCGGCGACGCCTGGGACTGCACCTACCGGCTGCGCACCGGCGACGACGGCTGGATCTGGGTGCACCAGCGCGGTCACGTGGTGGCGCGGGACAGCGAGTCCCGGCCCAATCGGCTTGCCGGTATTCTGTTCGACGTCGATGAGCGCAAGCGCGCCGAGCAGGAACTGCGGGCCCGCGACGTCCGTTTCCAGCTGGCCGCGAAAGCCACGCGCGGGCATATTTATGAATACGATCCGTCGACAGGCGCCGTCAGTCGCTGGAGTGGTGTCAAAGAGCTCCTCGGTCTTGATCCCGATGAGCTTCCGGGTCACGCGGAGGCGTGGTTTGAACGAGTTCACCCCGAAGATCGGGACGTGGCGCGGAATCACGATCAGTGGCCGGAAACTGCCGACGGCGTCATCGAGGGTCACTACCGTGTGCGTCACGCCGACGGCCGCTACCTCGACGTCTGGGACCGTGCCGTGCGCGTCGCACCGAACGACCCTGCC
>CAITAM010000028.1 GCA_903890265.1 uncultured Pseudomonadota bacterium
ACGTGGTCGTGATCGCGGGCGGTCCGGGCATGAGTGGCGCGGCGCGACTCGCCGGGCTCGCCGCGCTGCGTGCCGGCGCCGGGCTCGTGACCCTGGTCGTGCACCCGCAGTCGGTGGGCGCGGCGAGCCTCGAGCCCGAGCTGATCGTGCACGGCAGCGAGCACCCGGACCTTGCCGGGCTGATGGCCAGCGCCGACGTGATTGCGGTCGGGCCCGGGCTCGGCCAGTCGCCGTGGGCCGAGGCGCAGTTCGCGCAGGCGCTGGCCGCCGCGCGGCCGCTCGTCATTGACGCGGATGCCCTGAACCTCCTGGCCGCGCGGACCGCCCCCGGCGACCTGCCGCCCGCCGTCCTCACGCCTCACCCCGGCGAGGCGGCACGCCTCCTCCACACCACGGCCGTGGCGATCGAGGCCGACCGCCGGGGCTCGGTCGAGCGGATCGCGGATCGCTACGGTGCTGTCGCGGTACTCAAGGGCGCGGCGAGCCTCGTCGCCGCGCGCGGCACCGTGACGGCCGTTTGCCCGGCCGGCAATCCGGGCATGGCGGTGGCGGGACTGGGCGACGTGCTGACCGGTGTCATTGCCGCGATCGCGGCGCAGCAGCCGGACCGCGCCACCGGCGGCGTGGCGATGCTGCTGCGCGCCGCGCGGGCCGGTGTCCTCGTCCACGCCCTGGCCGGTGACCGGGCGGCGCAGGGCGGCGGGCGGGGACTGATCGCCACTGACGTGATCGGCGCGCTGCGCGGCGCCGTCAACCCGATCGCCCCGGATCGCCCGTGACCGCGGCCTACGACGACGTGCTCGACACGCCGGCCGCGACCGAGGCCGTGGGGGCGCTGATCGGTCGCGCCTGGACCGGCGCCGGCGAGCCCGGCTGCTTCGTCGTGCTCGAGGGCGACCTGGGCGCCGGCAAAACCACCCTGATGCGCGGGCTGCTCCGCGCGCTCGGCGAGCCCGGGCCGATCCGCAGCCCGACCTACACGCTGCTGGAGACCTACCAGCCGCGGCCGGGGCGGTTCGTGCATCACCTCGACTGCTACCGGATCGACGGCTGGGACGCGCTGCAGGACATCGGTTTTCGCGACCTCCTGCAGCCGGCCACGCTCGTCGCCGTGGAATGGCCGGCGAAAGTCCCCGGCCTCGCCGCGCGGGCGGATCTCGCCCTTCGTCTCGAGCCCGTCGCCGAGCGGCGCCGGCTTCACGTCCTCGCCCGCACGGCGCTCGGCCATGCGCTGCTGCCCGGCCGCGGGCACAGGCGCGAGGTAAAGCCTTAGAAACTACAGCTAATAGCCTATTTACATTGAATAATTAGGCTGTAGACGCTAGGATTATGTGCATGTTGCACCGATCCTGGCGACTCCTCGTCCTCTGCGTCGCGGCCGGCCTTCTGCTGGCGGGCTCGGCTCGCGCCGCGACCGTGACGTCGCTCGCCCTGGGGCGCGACGAGCACGGCCCGCAGCTTGCGGTCGACGTCAGCGGCAGCGCGAGCCCGCACCTGTTCACCCTCAGTCACCCGACGCGGGTCGTGCTTGACCTCAGTCCCGCGGTGCTGCGTCCCGGTCTTGGCGTCCCGGCGGTGACGCCGGGCGTCATGAACGTGCGGCTCGGACGCCGTGACGACGGCGGCGTGCGGATTGTGCTGGAACTCGCCGCCGCCGCGCGGCCGCAGCTGGTCACCGAGACCTCGGCCGAGCACACCACCT